>JAJZKJ010000006.1 GCA_021804195.1 Acidobacteriota bacterium | reverse complement strand
TTCCGATCTATGACCCTGCTGGTGGGCGGCGTGAGCATTTTTTTATTCGTCGCGATGTACCAATCCATGGTGGGCGCCATTATTGAACGGATCGGCGCCGAACGTCGCATGAGGCATCTTAAAGATATGTACGCGGCTTTGAGCCACATCAACAACCTGATCGCCCATCGCTGCCAACAGGACGAACTGCTCTCTGAAGTGTGCCGTTTGACCGTCGAATCGGGGCGATTTGAGCTGGTCTGTATTTCACTGACGGACCCCGTCACCGGCGCGCTGACTCCCAGCGCGTTTGCAGGAAGGGCCGCCAATTTCATCAGAACAACCTGCCTGCGGGGAAAAAATTGCTCCCATCAGGCCTGTCTGCCCCTGCGGAATGCGGCTCTTTCAGACCAGCCCATCGTCATTAATGATCTTTGCGCCGCCGCAACCAACGAACAGGCGGCGCCGGCGGCACACAACGGCCTGCCGGTTCTTAACAATATGCCCCCGGTTCCGATGGAAAAATCGCTGCGCTGCGAGATGAAACACTTCGGTCTGCAAGCGGCGGCGTCTTTTCCCCTGCACCGCAATGGCGCCGTGGCGGGTTTGATCATCACGTACTCCAACACCCGCAACGCCTTTGATCCGCAGCTGAAGAGTCTGCTTATGGATATCGCCAACTGCGTCTCGTTCGCGCTCGACGAACTGCATCGTGAAAATCTGCGCAAGGCCGCCGAACACGCCCTGCGCGATTCCGAACAACGTTACCACCTGGTCATGGAGGGCGCCGGCGATGCGATCGTGCTTATGGAAAGCGGCGGAAAAATTATAGAGGTCAATCGCCGCGCCCTCGAACAATTCGGCTACACGCGGGAGGAACTGCTGGGACTGGACGCGGAACTTCTTTTTCCGCCGGAAAGCCGGTGGGAAGCGCTGGCGCGGTACGAGCGCATCATCCGCACCGGCGAGCGCGTCGATTCGAGCATCATGGCGATTCGCAAAGATCGCCACTGCTTCCCCGTAGACACGGTGGAATCGCGCGTGGAATTACGCGGCAAACACTTGATCCTGGGCGTTTTTCGGGATGCCAGTGAGAGAAAAGCGGCGGAGGACCGCATCCGCTACCTGGCTTATCACGATTCTCTGACCGGTCTGCCCAACCGCACGCTGTTGATCGACCGTCTCGACCAGGCCATACGCCACGCGCATCGCCATAATGCCATGGTGGGAGTGATTTTCATCGATCTGGACAATTTCAAGAACGTCAACGACACCCTGGGCCATGATTTTGGCGACGAGTTGCTCCAGAGCGCGGCGATGCGCATCCGCTCCTCGCTGCGCGCCGAAGACACGGTGGCCCGCCTGGGCGGCGATGAATTCATCGTACTCGTGATCGATCCCCACTCGCCTTCCGACGTGGCGGCGCCGGCCCGAAAAATCATCCAGGCGATGAGTGAGCCTTTCATCATCTCCGATCACACGTTTCACGTCACGTGCAGCATCGGCATGAGTATTTATCCGCGTGATGGAACCGATGGCGGCGTGCTGATGCGCACCGCCGACGAGGCTCTCTACAAGGTGAAAGAAGAAGGCCGAAACAACGCGGCGTTTCACACTCCCGAAATGCACGCCGCGGCGGTGGAGTTTATTCGTCTGGAGAACGATCTGCGCGACGCCATACGCAAGGAATCGTTTGTTTTGCATTATCAGCCGCAGGTGGATTTGCAAAGCGGCCGGATCATCGGCGCGGAGGCGCTGGTCCGCTGGCAACACCCCGAACGCGGCCTCGTGCCGCCGGACATGTTCATTCCCCTGGCGGAGGAAAAGGGACTGATCGTCCCTCTGGGCAACTGGATTCTCCGCGAAGCCTGCGGGCAGAACCGCCGCTGGCAGCAGGCGGGGCTGCCGGTGGTGCCGGTGGCGGTGAATCTTTCGGCCATGCAGTGCCGCGACGCCGCGCTGCCGGAAACGATCCGGCGGATTCTTAGCCAGACCGGTCTGGCTCCGAACCTGCTGGAACTGGAAATAACCGAGAGCACCCTGATGGCGCAGACCCAGACGCTGCCGGCGCGACTGATGGACATCAAGAATGCCGGCATTCGCATCTCACTGGATGATTTTGGAACGGGTTATTCGAGTCTGAGTTATCTGACCAGGTTCCCCATCGATACGCTTAAGATTGACAACCTGTTCGTGCGCGACATGATTGACGATCCGAAAGACCTGGCCGTGGTGGATACCATCGTCGACCTGGCTGACAACCTTCACCTGCGCACCATTGCCGAAGGCGTGGAAAAAGCTGAACAGGTTGCCTTGCTTAAACTGCTCGGATGCCAGGCCATGCAAGGTTTCTACTTCAGCAAGCCGGTTCCGGCGGAGGAGTTCGCCTGTATGCTTTCGGAAGGACGCCGCATGGATTCGCCGGAATCGCCGGTCCCAGCGCTGGAAAACACACCGCAGGTCACGGGATAAAGATCGCCCCCCCGCCACCCTTGCGGCCGCGATTGCATGAGGCGCCGCACTTGAAACAAGTTTTAACGGCTAAGCTCCGGTCTAAAGTCTCAAAAAACCTTCCAGACGATCCAGGCCCTTATTGATATTTTCCATGCTGGTGGCGAAACTCAGCCGCACATGGTCGCAAAAGCCGAAGTCATTCCCCGGCACCAGGGCGACATGAACTTCATCCAGAACCCTCCGGCAGAACTCGGCGGCGTCCCGGACGGGAGTTTTTGCCTTACCCAGTGGTCGGCCCAGTGCGCCGCCAATGCCGGCAAATGCGTAAAACGCGCCGGTGGGTCGCACACAGGAAAAGCCGGGGATGGCGTTAAGACGTTGCCACATATACTCTCCGCGTTTTTCAAACGCCGATCGCATTTTTTCAACCTCCAGTTCCAGCGCGGAGTTGCCCAGCGCCTCAACGATGGCCGGCATGCAGAAACTGGTGATGTTGCTGGTCATCTGGCTTTGGAGTTTGTTCATCGCATCGATGAGCGGCCGGGGACCGGCGGTATAGCCGATGCGCCAGCCGGTCATGGCGTAAGTCTTGCTCAGACAGTTGCAGGTGATGGTACGATCTTTCCAGCGGGCAAAATCCAGGGCGGCCCAGGAGCAGGTTTTCTGCTCCCCGAAAATTAGTCGCTCGTAAATTTCATCACTGCACACCCAGATGTCGGCATGGGAGGCGATTACCTCGGCCAGCGCCGCAAGTTCGTGGGGATGGTAG
The DNA here is from genome assembly GCA_021804195.1 of Acidobacteriota bacterium. The sequence continues at coordinate 13,961 of JAJZKJ010000006.1, read as the reverse complement.
GTGTGACCGCCGGGATTGCTCGGCGAATTGATGATGAACATCCTGGTGCGCGGGGTGATTGCGGCGGCGAGTTGATCCGGCGTGATTTTGAAATTCTTTTCCGGACGCCCGCGAACTACCACGGGTACGCCGCCAGCCAGCTTGACCATGGCCGGATAACTCACCCAGTAAGGCGCCGGAAGAATGACTTCGTCGCCGGTATTAAGTACCGCCATCATGGCCAGGTAAAGGGAATGTTTCCCCCCCACTGAAACAATGACCTGCTCCGGCGAATAGGCGAGTTTGTTGAATTGGGCGAGTTTATCGGCGATCGCCTGGCGGGCTTCGGGGGTGCCGGCGGTTGGCTCATACTTGGTTTTTCCGGCCAGCAGGGCGTCGATGGCGATTTGCTTGATGGGGGCGGGCGTGTCAAAGTCCGGCTCGCCGGCGCCGAAACTCACCACATCGATTCCCTGGCGGCGAAGTTGCGCGGCATGGGCGGTGACGGCCAAGGTGACGGATTCTCCGACCACATCGAGTCGTTGGGCAAACTGCATGAAGATGCTCCAAAAGGTCTGTTTGAGAAAATAGCCTGGCTATCTTCTCTATCTTCTAAAATCATTTGGAAATTATAATCTTTTTTAGTTCCCGCAGATGTACTTTAGGCGTTGTGTTTCGGAATGGGCGCGGGGGTCGCCCGGCCGACCAGGTCGCAGGAATTGCATGTGCAATGTGTACAGTCGTAGTTATTCGCGGCGCACTCCTGAACACGCTGGAGAATCACCTCGACGATTTTTCGCTCTCGTCCCAGCGGCGGGGTGACATGAAATGCCACGCCGGGATGAGCCGCCGCCGCTTCCCGCACCAGGCGGGGAATATCCGTGGTGCTGTGCCGGCCTGGCGCCAGGAAATACGGATGCACCACCACCCGTGTAACGCTTTGGCGAACGCACGCGTCGAAGGCTTGCATGATACTGGGTGGGGCAAGTTCCATGTGGGCCGGCTCCACGATGGCGCAACCGGATATTTTTTTGAAAATCGCGGCCACATCATGGAGCATATCATTGGCGGCGGGGAGCCGGCTGCCATGATCGACCAGAATAATCCCCACCCGCTCCGGGGAGTTCTTTGGCGTTATCATCGCGGTGCTCCTGCGCCTCATTGGTTTGCGGTAAATATCCAATCCTGCCAGGCCGGTGGCAACGCGGCGATCAGGCGCCCCGGCCATTTCCACAACAACGCGCTGCGAACCGCGGTGACCGCTAAAGTAGCGCCGGCCACCACGTCGGAAGGATAGTGAGCGTGCCGAATCACGCGCTGAAAGGCTGTATCCAGCGCCAATCCATAGAACAGCGCCCGACCATTGGGGTAAAACCAGGCCAGACCGGCCGCCAGAGCGAACGCGCCGCTGGTATGGGCGCTGGGAAACGATTGGTACGCTGCGCCGTGCAGAAAACCATACGCCGGTCCGAAGAAGCCGTAGACCCCCGCGTGCAGCAGCCACGGTCGCGCCCGGCCGCAAAGTCCCTTGAGCAGGTAACACAGCGCCACGGCGGTCAGGCATCCCACCCCCAGAGCGATCGCCCGGGCCTTGCCCTGTTTATCGAGTAAAGCCACAGCAACAATAACCAGGATCGAGCAAGTCCACTGGCCCCACTGCATCAGCATGATCATTTCGAGATTGATGTCGGATTTGAATACAATTGGGTTGCCCAGCGCCCATTGGCCGACGGTCTTGTCAAAGGGGAAAGCAATCACCAACAAAATCAGGCAAAACAGGTATTTGGTCCACCGTGGCCATGCAGAATCAAAATGAACCGGCGGCGGCTGATGCCAGATCGTCTTGGGGGTTTTTACGGATGATTCGCTCATATTTACACCGGTTCGTGATAGACGGCACGCCGGACTGTCCGTCCCAGAGCCTGCAGATTCGCCAACGGCACCCGATTCGGATCGAAAGTGCAGCCTGGAGCAATCATCATGGGCCGGGCGCCAGCCTGTCGGAGAGTATCTGCAACTTCTCGCTCTACGTCCTGGGGGCTTCCATTTGGTAAGGTGGCAAGATTGTCCACCCCTGCGCAAATAGCTGGTTGCAGCCAGTCTTTGACTGCGGTAATAGTCGGTCCTGCGGCTCGGTCCGCCCAATTAATCACCGGTATCGGATATTGGCTAAAGGCACCAAAATTCACGGACCTGCCGCAAACGTGCAGGATATTGAGCCTGGCGCCTTGCACCGCCTGCAAAATCGCCAGGTCTGTCGGGCGCACAATATCGGCGTATAGACTTGTGCCTTTCTGGAGGATGTCCGGCGTATCAACCCAATCGTCCCGAACCGACAAATAGATACCGTCCGCACCGGCCCGCACGCAGAGAGCAGCAAAACGCGCCAGATTGGCGCCGATAGTCCGCAAGGCTTGGATCACCTGCTCCGGATGGCCGGCGTATGCCTTTTTGATCCACTCACTGGGACCATCCGGAGCGCCGCCTAAGTTCGGCGGCCCATGGGTGGCCGGGGGCGAGATCAACCGCCGCAGCACTGCCCAGGCATTGAAGAGAGTCGTGGCCAGATAAACCCGGCCCGCCACTTTCGTCCGGAGCGATTCAAGGAGCGAGAGTTGTTCGCCGAATCCCGCTTCATCGCCCCGCAAGTCAGCCAGCGAAGCCAGATCTTCCACCGACTCTATACGGCCCGGATGCGGATACGGGTTGTCGTTCATCACCTTGAGAAAGTCCAGGTCGAACTTCTCAAGAAGATCCAGATGGGCCTGGAGAGCGGCCGTACCCGCCGCTTGCTTCGACTCAAAATGATGCCAGAAGCTAAAAGGAGGACGGTCCGGTCGCTGGCGAGCCAACACGGCGTTCACGCGTTCGATCGGCGTCATGGTTATTGATCTCCCAACATCCGAATGCCGGCGTTCCTTAGGAACGCTGCCGGTGTAGTTATAGTGCCCTGGTGAGTTTAGGGGCCGGCAACCCTTGTGGGCGGAGTACCCTGCCTGCGAATAAACGCGGGCCGACTCCATGAATCCGTCATTAACCGGTGGAAAAATATCTGTCAAGATCGTGGCGGAGGTTGTGGCGGAGTTTTTTGCCGGGTGAATATCTCCGTATTTTTCGGCGAAGGGTGGCCGTTTTCACCGCGGGCCTTGAGCACGGGATTTGAGCACCGCGACATCTGGCAGATTCCGATAGTAATGGTTGAAGTCCATTCCATATCCGACCACAAAATCATCGGGAATATCGAAGCCGATGAAATCAGCACCCCATCCCGCCCGCCTGGCGCAGGCTTTGCGCAGCAGCACGCAAGTACGAATGGATGCCGCGCCGCGCTGCCGTAACAATCGACCGACCGCTTCGATGCTTTGGCCGCTTTCGAGAATATCATCAAGAATCAGTACATGCCGGCCAACCAACGGCATGGCGCCGGGCAACAACACCCGCGGCCGGCGGCTTTTTGTACTCCGGCCGGGATAACTCGATACCGCCACCACATCCACACGCATTTTCAACGGCAGGCGGCGTACCAGGTCCGCCAGAAATATAATGGATCCGGTCAATACCGGTACAATCACCAGTTCCTTGCCCTGGTACGCCGCGGCGATCTGGTTCGCCAGCCGGCGCACGCGGCGCGCGATCGTGTAACGATCCAATAATATGCGATCAAAGTCCGCGCCGTTCATGACCAAAGAATAGCGTTGCGCCAGCGGCCCGGCGAGTGCTCTTTAGGCTCACCGGCGGACTTCGGCGAGCCGAACCGGTAGGTCAATAATAACCTCCCGCCACATTCGCCAGCATGGCCACCCGAGTATAAAGCTTAGGGCACCCTGCACCTGTTTATTCGCGTCATGCCATGATTCACGCCATGCTCCGGTCGCTCTGGCCGGAATTCCCGGCGGGCCGTATAGTTTGGTATCGGTAAACGGAATGTACTTCATGGGATATCCCGCACGTGAAGCAACTCAAGATCAGGAATACGCGGCGCTGGTGGAACTGGGAAGATGTGCTGCTGATTCTGCTGGTGGCGGGAGTACTGTATCTGCCTGGTTTGCAGCGTATAGCCTTGTTTGACCGCGACGAGCCGCGGTTCGCGCAAGCCGCCCGGGAAATGCTTCTGAGCCACAATTTCATCGTACCGCGTTTCGACGGAGTACTTCGCCCCGACAAACCACCAATCATTTACTGGTTGATGGACGCCGCCTATGCCGTGCTGGGCGTCAATGGAATGGCGGCACGGTTGCCCAGCGTGGTTTTTGGCTCCCTGACGCTGCTGCTGGTGTATGGGATGGCCGGCAAACGCTTTGGCCGCGCTACCGGTATTCTCTCCGCCTTGATGCTATCGGTATGCGCGCTGTTTTTTGTTGAAACACGCCTGGCCACCGCCGATTCCACCATGATTTTCTTTACCACCCTGGCCATGGCCTGCGCCTGGTCGGCGTGGGATCAATCACAAATCCCGGCGAGCCGGGGAGCGCCGCGCCTGCGGCCGCGGGCACAATTGCTTTATGACGTCGATGGCGGCGGTATTCTCAATGAGGCGCAACCGACGCAAGCCGGCGCCATATCGCTCCGGACCGTTCTGGTTTTCTGGTTCGCCATCGCGGCCGGCATATTGACCAAGGGCGTCACACCCATATTCGTTTTCAGCACGATGATTGCCCTCTCCATCGCCACGGGTTCCTGGCCCGTCCAATGGCGCCAATGGCGGAAGTTGGGTTGGGGCGAAAAGATATTCGCCTTGCCCGGCACTGTCTGGAAATCTATTGCCGGTGGCGACTGGCGACGGTGGCGTTCGCTGCGACCGCGGCTGGGCTTGATTATTCTGATCGGTCTGATTCTGCCATGGTTTATTGCCGCCTGGATTCAAACCAACGGCAAGTTGATCGAGGAAATGCTCTGGCAGAACTTGGTTGCGCGGACCACCAGCGGCCTGCAGAGCCATGGCGAACCGCCGGGCTTTTATCTGGCCGTAGTGTGGGGAACCTTCTGGCCGTGGAGCGTCCTGCTGGTTCCGGCGGCTTTCCATACCGTACGCCGCGTGCGGGGCAAAACAGCGATTATGATTGATCCAACGCCCTACCAGTTTCTGTTGGCGTGGATCGTACCGGCATGGATTATTTTTGAATTGATCGTCACCAAGATGGTTCAGTACGTGCTGCCGCTGTTCATACCGATGATGATCCTCTGCGCCGATACTCTGGTGCAAAGCTGGCACCGGCTTACCGATGTGCTGGCCGCGAAATGGTTCGCCGCGGCACGCTGGGTGTGGATGGGAGTGTGGATCGTTCTAAGCGCGGGCCTTATGATCGCAACATGGTTCTTCTTGGCGCCACACCAGGAGCGCACATTTCTTCTGGTCGCCCCCACCGCGGCCGCACTGGCCGCCACGGGTTTTGCCGGAGCAATTGCCTGGAACCGGCCGGCATGGCCTTATGTGACGGTGCTAACCTTCGGCTTGGCGCTGCTGCTGGCTGACACCCTCTCCCTTCCCGCGATCAAGTCGCTGCAAATCAGCCGGCAGGCGGGAAGGGAAATGCGTCAGTTGGCCGGTCGTGGTTTTCATCTGGCGGCAGCCGGCTATATCGAGCCGACGCTGGTGTTCTACAGCGGTGGGAACATCCGGCTTTTTTCCAGCCCGCAACAACTTCTGGCTAAAGTTCCATTTTTGATCCGTGGCGCCCCATCGAAAAAAAGACTGCCCCCTTACTGTGTCCTGGTGGATCGTCGCGTGTTAAAATACATGCGGGCGCATCGGGTCATACTTTTTCGCCGCGATTGGTTCAATGGGATCAAGATGGCCAAGGGCCGGCCGGTGCGCATCACGCTGATTACGAATGTGAACTCCTTCCGCCACCTTCGACCTTCGGCGACGAAATAGAAGCCGTAACCGTTCACGCCGCGGGTGTTTTCCGCGCACGTCCCGACGGGCACGGGTTTTTCCGGTGTGCCGGGACCGCAAACCACCGTGCCGCCCCGGCCACGCAGTCGTGTGGTGGAAACCAGCGGCCGTTTTCCGCACCGCCGTGAACGGTTACGGAACCGGATATCTATTTCTGCCAAGCTGGCAGGACATGGTGTTATTCTGCCTAAACAAACACCAAGATGACGTGGCGTCACACAAACCATAATTTTTGTAACACCATCTTATTTCTAGAGTTATGATAACAAAAATGGATTATAAAAAAGGGCGGCATGACTCTTGCTAAACCCTAATTATTGTGAAAGGCTGCGGCGGAACATCATGGCTATTATGATGAGCGCGAGTCTCCCGACCTGTCCTGATACCTATTCGGGATAACAATCGGGATCCCGATGGCATCTTGGTTCGTCCTCGGGGTGCATTGGAACTTCGAGCGCCCGTACAACCAGAAAAAAGGAAATGACGTATGGCAAAAGTAATTGGTATCGACTTGGGAACGACCAACTCCGTCGTGGCGGTCATGGAAGGCAGCCAGCCTAAGGTTCTGATCAATTCCCAGGGATCGCGGTTGACACCATCGGTTGTCGGCTTTACCGACAAGGGTGAACGACTCGTGGGTCTTCCAGCCAGACACCAGCAGGTTACCAATCCGCAAAACACCATCTTTTCAATCAAGCGTTTCATGGGGCGGCGGCATTCGGAAGTCGCCGGTGAAGAAAAAATGGTTCCGTACAAGATCGTGGGCACTCCGGAAGAACTGGTGAAAGTGGAAGCGCGCAGCAAAGCTTATACGCCACCGGAAATATCCGCCATGATTCTCCAGGACCTCAAGAAAACCGCGGAGGATTATCTCGGCCAGAAAGTCACCGACGCCATTATTACCGTGCCGGCCTATTTTAATGATTCGCAGCGTCTGGCCACCAAGGAAGCCGGTGAAATCGCCGGCTTGAACGTCAAGCGCGTTCTTCCGGAACCAACCGCCGCGGCTCTCGCTTACGGCATGGACAAGAAAAAAGGAGGGAAAATTTGCGTATTCGACCTGGGCGGCGGCACCTTCGATGTTTCTGTGCTCGATGTGGGCGACGGCGTATTCGAGGTGCTTTCGATCAATGGCGATACGCACCTCGGTGGCGACGATTACGATCAAGTGCTGGTCGATCACATCGCCGAAGAATTCCGCAAGCAGAACGGCATTGACCTGCGCAAAGACCCCATGGCCCTCCAGCGGCTCAAGGAAGCCGCGGAAAAGGCCAAGATTGAGCTTTCCAACAATATGGAAACCACTATCAACCTGCCGTTCATCACGGCCGACGCCAGCGGCCCCAAGCACCTGCAGATGACCATCACGCGCAGCAAATTTGAAGCGTTGACCAATCATCTGACCGAGCGCTGTCGCCAACCGGTTTTCAAGGCTCTCGAAGACGCCAAGCTCGCCGCCAAAGACATCGACGAAGTCCTGCTGGTGGGCGGTTCCACCCGCACGCCGCGGGTGCAGCAACTGGTCAAGGAAATTTTCTCCAAGGAAGGCAACAAGAGCGTCAACCCGGATGAGGCCGTGGCGCTGGGAGCGGCGATCCAGGGCGGCATCACTACCGGAGAAGTTAAGGACATCCTGGTTCTAGATGTAACCCCGTTGTCGCTGGGAGTGGAAACTTACGGCAGTGTGATGACGGTTCTGATTCCGCGAAATACCACCATTCCCACCAGCAAGGCGGAAGTGTTCAGCACCGCCGCCGACAATCAAACCAGCGTGGAAATTCACGTGCTCCAGGGCGAGCGCGAGTTCGCCAAAGACAACCGCACGCTGGGAAAATTCCAGTTGACCGGTATTCCGCCGGCGCCACGCGGCATACCGCAGATCGAAGTCACCTTCGACATCGACGTTAATGGCATCCTGAACGTAAAGGCCAAGGACAAGGCCACCGGCAAAGAGAACAAGGTCGAAATCAAGGGCCATAGCGGCCTCTCGAAGGATGAAATCGAGCGCATGAAAAAAGAGGCCGAACTGCATGCGGACGAAGACAAGACCCGCCGCGAATTGGTGGACCTGCGAAACCGTTCCGAGGCCGTGGTGTTTCAGGTGGAGCGGGAGCTGCAGGAACACGGCGGCAAGGTCGGTCCGCAGGAACGTTCCGATATCGAAAACGCGCTCAATGCCGCTAAGGAAGCGATGAAAACCGAGGACAAAAACGTCCTCGAAAAGGCGATGGAGACGTTGAACCGGGCGCGGATGAAACTGGGGGAAGCCATCTACAAAGCCACCGCCGACGCCGCGGGTGGAGCCGCGCCAGGCGAAAGTCCGGCGGGAGGTCCGGCGGCGAACGAGTCGCACGCCGCGGACCAGCAGGCCGCCGGCGGCAAAAAAGGACCCGATGACGTCATCGACGCGGAGTATGAGGTTAAATAAAAATCAGCGCGGATCATTTCAAGACAGATGTATTCCGCCGAATTTCCCGCGCGGATACAACGCGCGGATCGTCGACATAAAAGCAGGGCGGGCATTCCAGCATGGAAAATTTCTCTCCCGTCGAACCGGTTCGGCTTGCGTTAAAAAAATCGCAATGCCTGGAAATCGACTGGTCGGATGGCCGCCGTTCCATCTATCCTCTGCGTTTGCTGCGGCGGATGTGCCCGTGCGCCGGCTGCCAGGGTGAGCGCGATCTGCTTGGCCGCCAACTCTTGCCGGTGGTTCGCACCGCCTACGATGGTCCCATCGCCGCGCTGGGGGCCGAGATGGTGGGTAATTATGCCATCCGCATTGTCTGGTCTGATCAACATTCCGCCGGAATTTACAGCTTCAAATATCTCCGGGATATGGATTCCCCGGCGGGCCGGACTGATTCTGCCGTTGAATAAAAATAAATAATTCTGGGATTGTGGAATTGGGCGGGATTCTCTTTTATGATGAACCCCCCGTGCGATTATGCCGCCTGTTCTAAACTCAAGCCGCCCGCACAACGGGCGCAGTACTCATGGGTGAATACATGAAGAGGGTGAAAGTTGTCGGCGCCGTGGTTATCGGCCTGCTTGTTCTTTTGACCGCGGGCTGCCAATCATTTGGACCGCTGCGCATCAAACCGATTGCGGCCTCGCACGGCGCGGTGCTCGAACCACACTTTCAACTCGCCTATTACCGCGTGGATCGAGCCGGCATGTACCATTTCTACCTGCAGGCAACCACGCCCCCAACCGGTACAGACGCTGCCATCACTCAAATCGCCATAATCCGGGTACTCTGGAAGCCAATTCCCGGCGTTACACCTATATTACACACGGCGATCAACGCCACTTTTCGATACTTGGTCATCACTCCCTCCGGCGCCGGCATGTACCAAGGCGCGGGTTTTATTCGCATTCATAACAGTTCCCGCGCTCCCGTCATGCATGCCTCCGTTGTGGCCGGCGATCTTCGGCTGACCGGCGCCGCCGGTTATTTCCGCGATGCCCTTGGTCCGTCGCGAATCGTCGGCAACATCACCGCCGTTCGTTCCGGCTCAAAAACTATTGCCCTGACGCTTCGCGCGCAGCGCGAGTTTTACCTTCAGACCTACCGATTTCGTCAACGCCGTTGACCCGGGCGCAGTCTGGTCGAAATTGACCTTCCGGCCCCTTGCGAATAACTTATTGGCGTGCGTTGTCCCTATTGTCATGCCGCAGAACAGGATCGCGTGCTTGATTCACGGCCCGTGGAGGGCGGTGACGCGATCCGTCGTCGCCGCGTTTGTTCCCAGTGCCAGCGCCGCTACACCACTTATGAACGCATCGAGCAAGTCGTGCGGCTCACCGTGGTGAAAAAGGACGGATCCCGCGTTCCGTTTGATCGAAACCGCATCTTGGAAGGTATTCACCGCGCCTGCTACAAACGCCCGATACCCGCTGAAACCATCGCCCGCCTGGTGGACGCCGTCGAAGAACAGGTCGCCCGCCAAGATCAGCACGAAGTGTCCAGCGCCTTGATCGGTGAGCAGGTCATGAAATACCTCCGGCAGATCGATCCGATCGCCTACGTGCGATTCGCCTCGGTATATCATCAATTCAAAGACTTGGGCGAACTGGTGCAAGAGGCCCGCGAAGTAATGGAAAAATCCCGTCACGTGGATCCGGATCAACCCGACCTGTTCACCGAATAACAGACTTCGGGGGCATGACGGCTTGGGCGCAATACAGTTTACCTGGCTTTTCATGGGCGGTCAGCTTGATTCTTCTAAAAAAGACGGGGTTCCGCGTCCATAGGTTCTTACGCGGGCCGCCGCCGTGACCCGGCTTGGGGCGGGAACGGGTCTTATGCGCCCGCGGCCACCGGAAGGGCCACCGCCGCGACCTGTTGGTCGCCAGGGGGACGGATTTCTTGATCGGTCAGGTAGCAGCCGGGATCGAATCCGAGCCAATCGCCGGTAGCCGCCTCGGCGCGTGTTCGCAGATTGCCGTTGCAAACGGAAACAAAACGGCAGTCCTGGCAGCGCCGGGGCAGATGTGCCCGGCGATCGCGAAGCAGGGCCAGTCTTGGATCGCTCGCTTCGGACCAGATGGCACTGAAGGACTTTTCCCGCACGTTGCCGCAGTTGTAATGCCAGCTAAACTGATCGTAATGCACATTGCCTACGGGATCGATGGAAGCAATGTTGCATCCGGAGCGATTGCCGCCGGTTCCCTCGAGTTTCTCCCATACCCGCCGGCAGCGGACGGGATCGGATTTCTCAAGTTGAAGCAGGAGATACGCCGCATCGGCGTGATTGTCCACGGTAAGGACCTCCAGCGGCTCCCCGGCGGCGTGGAGCTGGATGCTTTTCTGGAAAATTCGATCCACTACGGCGCGAATCTGCGCGGCAGTCAGATCCACTTTTTGCATATTTCCCCCGCGGCCGGCGTAGGCCAGGTGATACACGCAGAGCCGCTGCACCCGGCGGGCGATGCAGAGGTCGAAAATGGCGTCCAAGTCGGCGACATTCAGCCCGTGCACGGTAAAGCGCAAGCCCACCTTGATGCCGCGCCGCCGGCAGCGGTCGATCGCCGCCAGCACACCGGCATAGGCGCCTTGCCGACCGCGGAGTTTGTCATGGCGATCCGCCGTGCCGTCAATGCTGATTCCTACATATTTCAATCCAACCTCGGCGAGCCTGTCGGCCATGGCCTCGTCAATCAACAGGCCGTTGGTGGAGAGCGTGCAGGCCAGCCCCAGGCTCCGGGCATGGGCGATGAACCGGAGGGTAGCGGGGCGGACCAACGGCTCGCCCCCGCTAAAAAGCACCGCGGGTACGGCGAAGCCGGCAAGGTCGTCGAGCAGCCGCCGGCCCTCGTCATAAGCCAACTCGCCGGGGGCCGGGTTCGCGTCGGCGGAGGCGTAACAATGCACGCAGTGCAAATTGCAGGCCTTGGTTACGGCCCAGACCACCACGGGACGCGGCGGGCCGGGCGATTCGCTTCGCCGGGTACGGTGGCCATAACGCAGGCTTTCATTGCCCGCCTGGTGATCGCACAGAAGATTGCTCACGCTAAGCATAGCGGCAGACTCCGTTGGGGCGCGACTCGGGGAGAACCATAAATACAGTCGGGTTCGGCCGCCAGGGGATCACCTGTAAGGCCGTAGGCCCGCGCCCGGCTGCCGCCGCAGATGCCGCGGTACCGGCAAAACCCGCATTTACCTTTGAGTTTGCCGGGGTTGCGCAGGTCGCCGAACAGGGGCGAGTGTTGATACACATCGACGAGAGAATCGTGGGGAAAGCGGCCACAGAGAATCGGCAAAAAACCGCTGGGAAAAATTTCGCCAATATGGCTGATGAACATCACGCCGCGACCATCGTTGGTGCCCACGATTCCGGGCAGAGCATATCCGCCGTCTTTTTCGGCGGGTGCGGCATGGTTTTGCTTTTCCAGAATGAACCGGCGGTAATGCGGCGCTTCAGTGGTTTTGACCCCAAACCCATGCCGCCCCGTGTGCTGGTAAAGTTTTTCAAAGGCAATCTCATATTCTTCCGGAGAAATACGGCTCTCGGCCAGCGCTCGTCCGGTGGGAACCAGGAAAAATACCGACCAGAGCATAATGGGATAGTGGCCGAGCAGACGGGCCATGGCGTCGATCTGGTCGAAATTATGGCGGGCGATGGTGGTGTTGATCTGCAAGGGCAGATTGAATTGGATGGCGTCCCGCATGATTTCCAGCGTGCGCTCATAGCTGCCCGGCACGCGGCGGAAACCGTCATGGGTGGCGGCGTCGGCGCCATCAAGACTTACCGCCAGACGATGCAAACCGGCTTGTTGAAGCCCGCGGACTACGGCAGGTGTAACCAGTTTCGTGGCGGAGGGAGTCATGGCCACTTTCAGACCGCTCTCCACGCCGTAACGCACCAGATCGAAAACGTCGGCGCGCTTGATCGGATCGCCGCCGGTGAACACCAGCAACGGCGGTTTGGGAAAGCGTTTCAGATCGGCCAGCAGGGCCAGAGCCGTCCTGGTATCCAATTCCAACGGATGGCGGCGCGGCTGAGCCTCGGCCCGACAGTGCCGGCAGAGGAGATTGCACGCCCGCGTCACTTCATAAAACACCACGAGAGGCGAATGATCGAAGTCGGACGAGTCATAATCCAGTCCACCGGCGGACCGGGCCGGGGCATGGTTGTTTCCGTTATTTACCATGTTTTTGATTTTACCATAAAATGTGGTTAAAGTGGACAATCGACTCAACATACTCCGTTTTGCGGAGAATTCCATGATTCCAATGACTGAGAAAGAAATCGGAGAACTCCTGGACAACGCCCTGATCGGCCGGCTGGCCATGTCTGCCCAAGACGCCACGCCGTATGTAATTCCCCTGCCCTTCTGCCGGCTGGACGGCTGCATCTACCTGCGGGTGCCGCTGAGCGGTCGCAAGGGCGATATTCTGCGGACCAACGACCGTGTGTGTTTTGAGGTGGACTGGTTTACGGATCAGCTTGACGACTATGCCAGCGTGTTGGTGGAAGGCCGACTCACGGCGGTGGACGACCTGGGGGAGAAAGTTCGCGTTCGTGCGGCCAACGACGAGAAGTACAACCGTCTGCGCCATGCCTGGCGCCCCGGCCATGGCCGCCGCACGCCGCTGGAACAGATTCCCACCCGCAAAATTATTCCGATTTGCATCAGCGGACGGCGCATGGAGCCGGGGTTGAGAGACGCCGCGGCGGTGGAACCGTTCACGGGTAAAAAACGAAAAACAAATCGAAGTCGCCACAGCGATCCGCCGTACGCGACTTCCAGTCCGTAAACGGTTCCGGCTGGCGCGAAGAGGGTCCGCTGCGATCCCGATAGCTATCGGGATTGATTATTCCCAGAAAAACAGCGAACCGCCATCGAAATAGTTGCAATGCAAATCTGCTGGGCCTTTCCACTGTACCGAGCCGTCGTTGTAGAGAATATTCGCGCCCCGCACGCCGTTTTGGCCGACATGATTCGACAGGGGCACGCGGCCCGGCTCGCCTATGTTATTGGGCTGGAACAGCCAGGACAGCGGCGGGGGCTGTGAATTGCTGACCGTCACGTCGCTGCCCAAAATCGACTCCACGGCGCTGTGGCAGTTGGTGCCCGAAGTGAACGGATGCGCCGGATCCAGAAGGGAGGTTTACGCCGTAACCCCCGTCCAGGGGTTGGTTACGTTAATGGGGCTGGTGTTCGTAAGCCCGTGTTTGCCCGTTGGATTCGAAAACGTGCCCTGGGAAAATCCGAACCAGTAGTTGTAGCCAAGGAAAATGGCCTGCAAAAATTCGTAGGGTTTTGTCAGGCTTTTCTGCCAGGGAGAAAGCGGCTGGCCCCATTCGGCAGGATCGTATAGCTTCTGCGGCGCCACCCACGACATGGGAAAGGTTCGTGAAAGCTGACCACTGCCGCCGCCCGTTTGCAGAGTATCTCCGTCGAGGGTGAACAGGCCGGCCTGCGGGCAAAAGAAGACCTCCGGATTCTTGATGATGCCGCTGGTATAGAGCAGACCATAACCAAAGGAGTAAGGCTGGTTGGCCATGTCCATGCCGGGGCCGGTGGAGTCAAGATTGCCGAACGGCTCGAGGTCCTCGTGTATATATCCTCCCCCGCTATT
>JAJZKJ010000005.1 GCA_021804195.1 Acidobacteriota bacterium | reverse complement strand
GTCGCCGGATCAAACCGGTCAATTGGCTCCGTTGCTTTTTGCTGAGCCGAAGCGGGGAAGCGCGGAAGGGCATACCCAATATACGCTCGGGGCATGTATTAGGTTTCAAAGGGACAGTCCACTAGGCAAATTTGCCGTGCCGGAAGAGATGGCAAAAACCATATTCGCGGTGCCCGTGCCGCTGCTGATGCTGAGATTCGCGGGTTCAGTCTCGCCTGTGCCTGCGGGCTGTGAATAGGCCAAACCGCAGGTGCAGGAATAATTCGTGTCAATCGTGCCCGCGGATGAATAAACCTGGGCAAGCACTGTAAATGACTGATGGGCGATAATGCCCAAAATATCATTGGGAACGGGAGGGTGTTCCAGAGAAAATACCATATAATCCACTTGCACCTGCTTTTGAATCACCGGCTGGACATAGCTGCAGCCGCCTTGATAAGCACCAAAACACTGAGCGCCGCCCGAGACAATGGGCTGAAAAGTAAATGTAACTGTGGCCTGGCCAGTATGTTGCCCTATAACATCACCAGTGTTAAGTACCGTCACAATATTTGAGATTTGGCCAACCGTGATATTTCCTTGCAGTTCTTCCTGGACGCCGTTGCAGTAGCAGCCCACGCCGGTTATGATGAATGAATCATCTGGCAATATAAACATTGTCCCGGCGGCGGGCGTCAGTCCAAAATCATTATAATTGCAGCAGGGCGTGCAATAGCAGCCGCAGGTCGCGGTGAAGGGGTTATAAACCGCGACATCAATGTTCACGGTCATGGATTTGGCATGGCCATCCAGGTTTTCAAAGCTCAGGCTGCCCGTCTGCTGCCGCATCGAAAAGGGCCGGTTTTTCCAGTCATTGACGCCGCTGGCGATCAGTTGATTGATGTCCACGGCTTGCGAGCCCATGGGATCGAGATGCACGGCCATGGTGTATTTGCCGCTGCCATCGGCATAATAAAAGCGCAGCAGCAGATCTTCCGGCTGATGGCCGGTGTTCCAGAGCGTGACCATGGTGTCGTAGCCGCTGCCCGCGGCCCAGTAGGATTCATGCTTGCCGAAGCTGGGCAATGCCAGCTCGGGCAGGGTCGCGAAGACATAGCTGCCGCTCTGGTCCACGCTGCCGGCCGCCACCAGCAGGTCGCCGCGATGGCCGGCATAGTCCAGTTCCAGGTTGATCGTTCCTCCGAAGGTCGAAAGCCCGGCCTGGCGCAGCAAGTCCGTCATCGGAATCTGGCCGCTGGCGCCGGCGGGCAAATTGAGCAGCGGGGCCGGGAATGTTTTTGGCGTTTGCCCTTGCATCCAGTTGAGGCTCAGCCGCACCGGCAGCGGATTCAGGCTGGCATTGCGCAATACCAGATAGGGGGTGAAGAAAACGTGGGCGGGAAATCCCAGCATCGGGTCGGGTTTTCCCGTCATGAGGCCGGTGCAGGCGATGCGCAGCGGCACGGCGGTCTTACTGGCCAGATCATGAATGGCATAGGGCATATGGTCGGAATAGCCAATATCGGGATTTTCCATCTGGCCCACGGCCAGCAATTGGCCGATGCCGCCGTCATAATTGAATGGAAATTCCGCCGGCGGTGTTTTCCCCCGGCGGAAGCAGGTCAATGGCGGTGGTCAAATCCAGAAACTGGGTCGCATGCGGGCCGAGCATAAGTTCATGCTGGTTTCCCGCCGCGCCGGCGGCGTCTTCCAGCGTGTAATCCATCACCATGGGCCGCACTGAGGTATTGGTAAACCCCGCGAAAACCTGCACGCCGGGATCATGCTTCCACCAGAGCATTTCAATATGATGCATGCCGATGGGCGGAATGACGACCGGATGGTTGATGGCGCCCACGGGTTCGGTGATTTTCGGCGGCTCGAATGAATCGGTGAAAATCAGGCTCTGTGCAATATTTAAAATCTGCATGCTGCCAACAATATGGCCCGGAGAAGTCCAGTCATAGAGCAGCTCCGCGCTGCCGAAACTCGAAAGGTGCCCATTGATGGCCAGTGCCCGCCGACCAATGGCGCGGTTAATATTGACATCCATTTCACCGCCGGCCGGAACATGGCGCGGGGTCAGATTCACCGCCGTGCCGTCCGACATGTACAGAATGGGCGTGACGGTCAAGGGCGAGGCAATCAGATCATTTTTAATGTGAATGGTTGAGACAAAGCCATCATCCGTGCGCCAGAGTCCGCAATAAATGCTTTGCGGCTCAATGGGCTCATGGTTCGGCATATTTGCCATTTTGGCTTTTGGGATGAAAGCAGGCCTTAAGCCAGATTCGCCATGGCGCAATCCGTTTTGGGCGGCAAATACCGCCAGCACCAGCAGAAAAATCACCGGCAAAATCCAGTTGCGTTTGGACCAAATCCTGGTGGCCATTTACACCCCCCGACCTCTCGCCACAACGCAGCCATGGGAAGGCCAATCCACTGTGAGGATCAATACCACCCTCCCCGCAGGGGGGGTGGGAATAAATAATCATAATGAATCATTAAAATGTCTTTATAATGTATAAATGTAATTTATATAATAGTTTACATACTGAAACAATGCGAACCATTATAGTAAACAGTTTGTTTCAATTCAGGATGGTTTGAATGAATTTAATTATCAATATTTATGCCATTAGAACCGAACTACATAAATCATTCGATGGCCGAGTCGAATAGCATTTCGCGCAGCGCGGCGGGAAGCTGAACGCAAGAGGTGCGGCGCGGCGCTAATGCTATTGGCCCAAACTGTCAAAGCGACGCGGGCGGCTATTCTCGATTAGCATAAAGAAACCGCCGCGGAAAAGGCTCCGGGCGGCCGCCAGACAATATTTCGCATGCCCATACCCCGCAACTTCGAACGCAAGCTGTTTGACCTGATTGAAACCACCTCGCGCGCCCAGCGCACGGGCGAGTTCGCCAGCGGTCTGGCCCAGGCGCTGCTGAAAGACTTTGGCGGACCGCTTGAGTTGCGCGCCACCGGCGTCTTTCAGCCCGACAGCGGCCGCTACGAACTGCGCATGACGGCGGGCGAGTCCATCTGGCCCCAGATCGAACCCATGCTGACCGCGCGCACCTGGCAGCGCCGGCTGGAGGGTAATTTGTGGTGGGTGCAGCGCGGGCTCAAGCACGAGAGTCCGGCGGGCACGGAATGGTTTGATTTAATTTTGATCCCGGTGGGCGCCCGGTTGCAGCGGGTGCTGGGCCTGCTGACCCGCTCGCTGGCCGGCGACGACGGCCAGGAGCGGGAAGCCGCCTTTCAGGTGCTGGGGCGGCTGGTGCGGCTTTTCGTGGACCGCCATCATCAGAAAGAACGGCTGCGCGAAATCCTGACCCTGGCCCGCGAACAGCAGATGAGCCTGCTGCAATCCGCGCTGCCGCCGGTCGCCGGTTATACCGTGGCCGGCATCTCGATTCCCGATGAAGAAGTGGGCGGAGATTATTTCCAGGTCACGCCTCTGAATAAGCACCTGTTCGGCATGGCCATCGCCGACGCCAAGGGTAAAGGCTTCGAGGCCGCCGTGTTGACCACCGGACTGCATACCGCGCTGCGAGTGGCCAACCAATCGCCCTTCAAGGTGACCCACAAGGTCGAGATGCTCAACCGCAGCCTGGTGTCGCCGGGCGAAATTCGCAATCTGGTCTCCATGTTCTACGGCGAGCTTGATGCTTCCGGCCGCATCATTTATGTCAACTGCTCGCACCCGGCGCCGATTCTGGTGCGCGCCAACGGGCTGGAAGAACTCTCGGCCGGCGGCTTGTTTCTTGGCCTTGGCGCCGATACCGAATACGAGCTGGGCGTCTGCGAGCTGCGCGCCGGCGATCTGATCGTGGCATATACCGATGGCTGGAGCGAGCTGTTCAACGAAGCTGGCGAGGAGTTCGGAGTCGAACGCCTGCGCGATGCCGTGCGCGGCCTGCATGGCGCCGCGCCGCAGGCGGTGATTGAAGCCGTGCAGGCGGCCTGCGACCAGTTCCGCGGCCCGGCCCCGTATCATGACGACCGCACCCTGGTGGTGGTGAGGAAAGAGTAAGGCCGGAAACGGCGCGCGTTCGCGGATTTATAAAGCTTTCGCAATATCGGTCCGGGAAAAATCTCCGCCGGTAAACAAGAGCGGCAGGCCGGCCGTGGAAGCGATGGCATAGGCCATGCAATCGCCAAAATTCAAGCCCGCTGGATGACGGCCGCGACCGAAGCGTAAAAACGCCAACGCGGCTGATTCGAAGTGCTCCATTTGAAAGGGCACAATTTCCGCCCGCACACGGCGTAAAAATGCCGCCAACATGGGACGGGCATCCTGGCCCAGACGTGAGCTAAGCACCATATTGGTTTCCAGCAGCGTTGGCACTCCTATTGCGATCACTACAGCCGTTTCAATCGCATGCAGAAGCTCTTCATATCCTGGTTCACGAAGATAAATGGCAACGATGGCGGATGAATCTAAAACCATGAGTTACCATCCCTGCGGTCCATAACCCAGAATTTGATCTTCTTCTTCCCGGCTTAACCGCCGTCCCATCTGCCGCTCCGGTATCAACGGCCAGACGTTTTTTTCCATGTATTCCCTGAGTTTTATGCCAGAAGAACGGTGGCTGTTTTGAGCCTGAAGACGGCTGCGGCGTTCCAATAAAGCGCGTCGAATGGCCTCGGTTTTAGACTCACGCATCATGGATGCGATTTCGGCCGCAAGCTGCTCGACCTCAGGATTTTTAATATTCAATCCCATATACCATATATACCATTTTTATACCATAAAAGGAACACGAAAGGAATTGTGCCAGGATTGTTTACAGCCTTGCCCGCTACAATGAGTAGATGGCCGATGCGATCGTGGCGCTGGAAGGCGTGCATAAGGAATTTCAGGTGGGCAGCGGGAAAATTCCCGCTCTCGACGGCGTGTCTCTCTCCATCGCGGCGGGCGAGTTTGTGGCCGTGGTGGGCGCTTCGGGAAGCGGAAAAAGCACGCTGTTGCACGTGATCGGCGGCCTCACCCAGCCCAGCCGCGGCACCATCCGGATCGAAGGCCAAGAGTATGGACGGCTCTCTGACGGCCAGCGCACCGCCTTGCGGCGGAGCCAGATCGGATTCGTCTTCCAGAAATTCAACCTGCTGCCCACGCTGACCGCGCGGGACAATATCGAGCTGGCGCGGGCGCTGGCCGGCCATGACCAGCCCGCAGACCGGGCCTATGAACGGGAACTGATTCAGCGGCTGCAACTAGAAAACCGCCTGGATCACCGGCCGGGCGAGCTATCGGGCGGCGAACAGCAGCGCGTGGCCATCGCGCGGGCGCTGATCAACCGGCCCCGCATCGTGCTGGCCGATGAGCCCACCGGCAATCTGGATTCCCGCAACTCGGAAGCGGTGCTCGATATTTTCGCCCGCCTGAACCGCGATCTGGGTCAGACCATCCTGATGATTACCCATAATCCCGAAGCGGCCGCGCGGGCGGGACGGATCCTGCACATGCGCGATGGAAAACTGCTGGTCAATTAGCAGGCAACCCACGGCAGATGCGGTTCCCTACCAAAAGCAACTTTAATAGCTTGCTTCCGGAGCCGGGGATTCGGTTCGGAATAACCGGCTATAATCCCGGGGCTGGACGTCGAGCTTGCGGTTCTCAACTAACAAGCGAAGCTCGGCCACCACGGCGTCCAGCGGCATAACGCCGCGGTCTTTTTCCTGGTAGGTGCGGAGCGAGACCGACTTTGACTCGGCCTCGCGGCGGCCGACGACGAGCATATAAGGAATTTTGCGCAGCTCGGCCTCGCGCACGCGGTAGCTGATTTTGCTTTCCGGCGCCAGCAGTTCGGCCCGCAGTCCGGCGGCGGAAAGCGAGGCCAGCACCTCAGCCGCATACCCGGATTGGCCCTCGGCAATGGGCAGAACCGCAGCCTGCACCGGCGCCAGCCAGGCCGGCAGGGCGCCGGCAAAATGCTCGAGTAAAATGCCCAGAAAACGCTCGACCGAGCCGAACAGGGCGCGGTGAATCACCACCGGCACGCGCGGCTGATTATCGGCGGCAATATATTCGAGCTCAAAACGGCGGGGAAGCTGGAAGTCGAGCTGCACGGTGCCGCACTGCCACTGGCGGCCGATGCTGTCGTGCACCATGACATCAATTTTGGGGCCGTAAAAGGCACCGCCCCCGGCTTCGACCGCATAATCCAGGCCGGCGGCGGCGAGCGCCTGGCGCAGGCCGGCCTCGGCTTTTTCCCACAGTGCGTCCTCTCCCATGGAAGAAGCCGGGCGGGTGGATAGCGTGACCGAATAACGCAGGCCGAAATAGCCGTAAATTTCCGCCAGCAGCGCCAGCACGCGCCCGATTTCCGCCTGAATCTGGTCTTCGGCGATAAATATGTGGGCATCATCCTGGGTGAAAACGCGGGCCCGCATCAGCCCGTGCAGCGTGCCCATGGCTTCGTTGCGGTGCAATAACTGGCCCTCGCTGATGCGCAGCGGCAGCTCGCGGTAGGAGTGCTGCCGGGTCTTGTAGAACAGCATGGTGTCGGGACAGTTCATGGGCTTGAGCGCCATTTCAGATTCCGTATCGCCGGTTGCGGGTGCGGATGTTTTGTCCGAGACCTTGAACATGTTTTCCTGAAAATGGTCCCAATGGCCGGAAGTTTCAAAAAGATCTTTGCGGTAAAGAACCGGATTGAGAATTTCCTGATATCCGGCGCGGCCGTGGGTTTCGCGCCAAAGCCGCAGGAGCTGATCGCGGACGATCACGCCGCGGGGATGCCAGAAGGGACAGCCGGCCGACCAGGGATGAAAGCTGAATAAATCGAGTTGTTGCCCCAGCTTGCGGTGATCGCGGGCCTTGCTGTCCTCGAGATATTCAAGGTATTCCGCCAGCTCAGCCTCGCTTTCCCAGGCCGTGCCGTAGATGCGCTGCAGCATGGGACGATGCTCGTCGCCGCGCCAGTAGGCGCCGGCAATCGAGAGCAGCTTCACGTGGCCGCAGACCTGGGCGTTGGCCACGTGCGGACCGGCGCAGAGGTCTATAAAACGGTCCTGCTTGTAGAGCGTGACCGTTTCATCGCTTAATCCTTCCAGCAGTTCGACTTTATACGGCTGTTGCCAGGCGAAAAAAAGCTCCAGCGCGCGGACGCGCGGCAGCGTGGCAAGAAAAAATCCGGGCGCGCGCGCGACGATTTTGCGCATGCGCTTTTCCAGCTCGGGCAGATCGTCCGGGGTGAGCGGGCGCGGCAGTTCCATATCGTAATAGAAGCCGTGCTCGATGGGAGGGCCAATGGCCAGCCGGGCGGCGGGGAAAATTTCACGCACCGCCTGGGCCATCACATGCGAACTGGAGTGGCGAATGCGGCGCAGCCGCTCCGGCCGCGGCAGTTCGGCCGGCGGCTGGTTGGGCCGCCAGTCAAGGCCGGCGAGAATTTCCTCGGGAGCTGAAGCCATGATTTATTTAGTATCTTATGGAATATGGCAAGAATTACAGTCCAGCAGGACTGGCGGCTGACCGCGGATCCGGAGCAGGCAGCGGCGCGGGAACGCTGCCGGGCGCTGGAACGGGGCGATATTTTGTATTTTCCCCGCACCCCGCTGCATTTCGAAGAAGACGACCTGCAATTTTTACGGACCCAGAAGCAGAGCGGGGCGGGCTATCACAAAAACATCGCCTACCGGCCAGGCCAGGACCGCATTACCGGCTACGCCGGGGCCCAGGAGGAACGCATGCGGGCGGTGCTGGGCCGGTTTTCCCGCGCCGCACAGAACCTGATGCGGGAATGCCTCAGCCCATTCACGCTGGAGATCGAATATGCCAGTTTCCGGCCCTTGGCCGAAGAGACTCGCCAGCTCAAGACCCACGCGCGCAATGATCTGCTGCATGTGGATAATTTCCCTACCCGGCCGACTCACGGCAACCGGATTTTGCGTTTTTTTGTAAACCTTCACCCCGCGCTGCCGCGGGTCTGGCGGACCGGACCGCCGCTCCCGGAACTGCTGGCGCGCTTTGGCGCCAGCTCCGGCGTGATTCAAAAGACGCGAGCCGGCGTGGGAAAACAGAAATGGCTGCGCGGATTGCAGCGGTTGGGCTTGCCGGTGAAAGCACGGCCGGAATACGACCGCTTCATGCTGAGCTTTCATCACTGGCTGAAGGAAAATCAGGAGTTCCAAAACGACCCCGGACACGCGCGCTGGGAATTCCCCCCGATGTCGAGTTGGATGGTCTTCACCGATACCGCCAGTCATGCGGTACTGGGCGGCCAATTCGCGCTGGAACAGACCATGCTGGTCAAACGCCAGTCGCTGTTGCTGCCGGAAATCGCGCCATCCACACTCATCGAAAATCTGATCCAGAGCCGCACGGCCTGATGACAATTTCATGACAATATTCCGGTTACGGCCGGGTTAAATTCACGCGGGGACGGATAATCAAAGGATGGAGGCCAAGCTGGCCGGGAACAGGGCAAACGCGAGGATCGGAGTTAAATGATGCGTGGAATATGGCGCCGCCAACTCGCGCTGGCTGTCGCACTGGGCGCGGCCTGGATTGTGGCGGCACATTTTGTGCTATTGCCCTTGACGGCGGCCTGGCTGCCGGAAACCGGATTGCTGCTGATCGGCGGGCTGCTGCTTTGGCGCTGGGTCGAGCGGACAGCCCGGCGGCAGGAGCGCGAAATCGAGCGGCAAGCCGAGTTGGTGAGGCAGAGTCTGGAAAACGGCCAGCCGCTGCCGGTACTGGCGGGGGAACTGGCCGAGACTCTGGTAGCTGAGTTGCGGCCGGTTTGGGAAGAACGGGAACGGCGGCAGGCCGCGAGCCAGATGCGGGCCGAGCGGCTGCATGCCATTTTAGAAAGTCTGGATACGGCGGTGGTGGCGGCGGCCGCGGACCGCCGCGTCATTTTTGCCAACTCGGCGGCGGCCCGGCTTTTACATTGGGGCACTCCACCGGCGGCAGGAGAGCGGCTGACGGCGCTGCCGCGCATTGCGCAACTGGAGCAATGGGCTTCCGAAGTCATCACCGCGGCCGCGCCGGCGGGCGGGCGGCTGCGCCTGCCCGATGAACGAACCCTGCAAGTCGTGCTGACGCCGCTGGAGGGCGGAGGATTTGTGCTGCTGGCCCACGATATGACCGAGACCTCGCGCCTCGAAACCCTGCGCCGGGACTTTATCGCCGGCGTCTCGCACGAGCTGCGCACGCCTCTGGCCTCAATCCAGGGCTACGCCGAAACTCTGCTCGAGAGCGCGAATGAACGGCCGGCCCAGGATATCCGCTTCCTGAATATTATTCTGGCCAATGTGCGGCGGCTGACCCGGCTGGCAAGCGATCTGGTGATGCTAACCTCGCTCGAAACCGGCACTTACCCCTTCCGTTTTCAGTGGGTCAATACGGCCGCGTTGGCCAGCCCGGTCGTGGCGGAATTGCAGCCGCTGGCCGCCGAGCACCGGTCAGAATTGATCGCCGATGAGGTTGAGCCGGTGCGGCTCTGGCTGGATCCCGACGCCTGGCACCGCGTTCTTCTCAATCTGGCGGAAAATGCCCTAGTGCACAACCGGCCGGGGGTGCGGGTTCGCATCCGCGGACAGCGGCGGGAGCAGACCTATCGCTGGGAAGTGGCGGATAATGGTGTGGGCATTGGCTGGAGCGACCAGCCGCGGGTCTTTGAACGCTTTTACCGGATCGATCCGAGCCGGGGACGCGATCGCGGCGGCAGCGGGCTGGGCTTGGCGCTGGTCAAACATATTGTGCTCGACCACGGGGGACGGGTCGCGCTGGAAAGCGAACTCAACCAGGGCTGCCGGTTTATCGTGGAATTGCCATTACTGGCCGACAATGCACCGCCTCCTCCGGAACTCGACCGTGCCGTGCCGGATCCGGCCGCGGATCGGAATGAGGCTACCTCATGAACCCCACTTCCCTTCCCCCCGCTTTACACTTCACTCCGCCGGCGGCGGCCAACCGGACTGAGCCGGGGCGGCCGGTCATTGGCGTGCGCGGGCTGGACTTTTTCTATGGCCAGGCGCAGGTGCTGTTCGGCATCGAATTGCAGGTGCGGGAACGGGAAATCCTGGCCTTGATCGGACCTTCGGGCTGCGGCAAAAGCACGTTTTTACGCTGTCTGAACCGGATGAACGACACGATTCCCGGCGCCCATGCCCGCGGCCTGGTGGAAATTAACGGCCAGAATATCTATGCTCCCCATACGAATGTGATCGGGTTGCGGCGCAAAGTGGGAATGATTTTTCAGCGCTCGAATCCATTTCCCTTCAGCATTGCCGAAAACGTGGCTTATGGGCTGAAGATCAATGGACTGGCGAAAAAACGCTCGGAACGCATGGCCCGGATCGAGTCTTCGCTGCGCGCGGCGGGATTGTGGGACGAGGTGAAAGACCGGCTGAACAAGCCTGCGCTGTCGCTTTCGGGCGGCCAGCAGCAGCGGCTGTGCATTGCCCGCGCCCTGGCGATTGAGCCGGAAATTCTGCTCATGGATGAGCCGGCCAGCGCGCTTGACCCCATTACCACCACGCGAATTGAAGAATTGGCGCTGGAATTGAAGACGCGCTATACCATCGTGATCGTGACCCACAATCTGCAACAGGCGGCGCGCATCAGCGACCGCACCAGTTTTTTTCTGATGGGCCGCGTGGTTGAAACCGACAGCACGCAGCGGATGTTCACCAACCCCAGCCGCAAGGAGACGGAAGATTACATCACGGGACGCTTCGGATAAGACGGGATCGCGCCGGATTGAAAGAGCCGCAATGCTGTAAACAAGGATGGTATGCGCAAACACTTTGCCGATGAGCTGGACGATTTAAAAGAACGGCTGCTCTATATGGGCGGGCTGGTGGAAACCGCGGTGCATCATGGCGTGCATGCCTTTCTCGACCACAACTCGCAGCTGGCCGAAACGGTGGCGCGCGAACTCGAGCCTGAAATCAATCGCCTGGAAGTGGAGCTGGATCAGGGAGTATTGCGGCTCCTGGCGCTGCAGCAGCCCATGGCGGTGGATTTGCGCTTTCTGGCGGCAGTGCTCAAAATCAACAACGACCTGGAACGCATCGCCGATCTGGCCGTTAACATCGTGCAGGCGGTGCTGCACAATCCGGATCTGGGCGGCGGCAGCCGGGAAGTGGATTTGCCGCGCATGGCGGAACGCACCCAGATGATGGTGCACACCGCGCTCGACTCACTCGTCTCGCGCAACGCCGAACTGGCCCGGCAAGTGCTCAACACCGATGATGAAGTGGACCGCATTCGCGACCAGATATTCCGCGAGCTGATCGGACGCATGACGCGCGAGCCGGATGCGGTGGAACGCGCGCTGTCGCTGCTCTTCGTGGCGCGCAACCTGGAACGCATCAGCGATCACGCCACCAATATTGCCGAAGACGTGATTTTCTGGGTGGAAGGCGTGGATGTTCGCCATCACCTGCTCGACCATGCCTGAACGCCGCCGCATCCTGATCGTGGAAGACGACCGCGACCTGGCGGAGTTATTGCGCCTGCAATTGGAAGCGGCGGGGTTCGAGCCGGAAGTGAATCTGACCGGCGGGCATTTTCTCGCCGATCTGGCCCGGCTGGAGCCGGAATTAGTGGTGCTGGACTGGATGCTGCCCGCGGGCGAGGGCCTGGAACTGCTGCGGCGGTTGCGGCGCGAGCCCCGGTTTCGCATGCTGCCGGTGATTCTGCTCACCGCGCGCGGCGCGGAAGCCGACCGGGTGCGGGGACTGGAGGTGGGCGCCGACGATTATGTCACCAAACCCTTCAGCCCGCGCGAACTGGTGGCGCGGATCAAGGCACGGCTGCGCGGCAGTTCCGGCAATGCGCCCACGCGGCTGCGCTCCTGCGGCCTGGAATTAGATCTGGCCGCCCATGAGGCAAAATGCGGGGACCGGGAACTGGAGCTGAGCGACACCGAATTCCGGCTGCTGGCGTTTTTTCTGCTCCATCCCGGCGAGGCCTTCACCCGGCGGCAGATTGTGGATGCGGTCTGGTCGGCCGACCATTTCATCACCGAACGCACCGTGGACGTATATATACTGCGGCTGCGAAGTAAAATCGCCGAGCCCCGGTTTACCAGTCAACTGGCCGCAGTGCGGGGAGTGGGGTACCGGTTCGAGGGTAAAGTGGAAAAGCTGCGCACAGCGGCCCAGCCTTA
Organism: Acidobacteriota bacterium; assembly: GCA_021804195.1. Next base: position 5,070 of record JAJZKJ010000005.1, on the reverse strand, counting down.
GAGCCAGCGCAGCAGCAGCCATAAAGCGAATCCGGCATAGATGCCGGCCATGGCATCGTCGGCCATGATGCCCCAGCCGGCCGGCAGGCGCTCGAACTGGCGGGCGGGAAATGGCTTGACGACATCAAAAAAGCGGAACAGACCGAAACCGGCCAGCATGGCCGGCCAGCTCGCGCCGGGCGCCAGCAGAAAAACCAGCCATTGGCCGGATATTTCATCGAGAACGACATTGCGCGGATCATGGCTGCCCAGACAAAGCTCCGCCGCTCCGCAGGCCCAGCCTCCGAGCATGAAGATCACCGCCCAGAGCACCAACGCCTCGGGTGAGCGCATATACGGAGCTAACGCCCGGCAGGCCAGCGCGGTCAATAATGATGCCCAGGTGGCCGGAACCCACGGAATCAATCCGATGGGACCACCCATGGCCAGCCAGGCAAAAAGCCGCTGCACGGGGCTTCCCCGGCGCGGAGTGGAAATTTCGACATGCACCGGCATGGGCCGCGGAGTCCACCGCATCATGGATAAATTTTAGCCTTGAACCCAGAGGGTTACTGCCGGCCGTTCTGGCGGCGCGCCAGCTTATCTACAATTTCAATCAGGGCATTCAGTTTATAGCCGGTCTGTTCCATGGCTTCGGTCAGCCGCTCATGGGAAGCTTCCAGCCGTTCGATATGATGGGCCAGCGATAGGCAGACATTCACCCGCTTGTCAATTTTGCCGGAGTTGGCCGCAATCTGGCGTGAATTATTCTCGATTTCCCGCTCATTCTTCTCAGTTTGCTGGCGCAAGGCGTCCATGCCGGCCGAGAACTTCGCCTGCTGATCGAGAATGAAATCACGCTGGCACCTCCCAGCGGCTTTCAAATGATTCCGCCATGGCCCGATTTTAAGCCCGGTTCTTTAAGTCCAGATGCGGCCGCGGACTTTCACGCCGGAACAGGAATTTGGCATCATAATCACAACAGAACAGTCTTTGAAACCTGATTTTTAGCGGCCTCCTCAATCCAGATGACTATGCAAGCCAAGCCGAAAAGAAGTGCCATTATGGCCATTGGTCTGGCTGCATTGGGCATTACCGGCATAGGCGCTTGGCTGAGTCAGGGTCATGTGCGGCGTTCATGGCTGCGATTAGGTCCGCACCGTCCCGCAGCGTGGCTGCAAAAGCCGCAAGTCATCCGGCTTTCGAACACCTTTACCCGACTGGCAAAACGAGCTGAACTTTCGGTGGTGCAGATTGAGGCGATCTCTCCCGCCATGGCTTCGCCCAACCCGCATCAGCCCTGGAAACGTCACCGGGAACGTAGTCTTGGTTCGGGCATCATCCTCAGCCGGCGCGGTTATATTCTGACCAATCGGCATGTGATCACCGGGGCCGAACGGTTGATTGTGCGCGTGCCGGGACAGGACAGCGCTTACCGCGGCCATATCGTGGGGATGGACCGGCAAACCGACTTGGCCGTAATCCGGATTTTTCCGCATGCACCGCTTACGGCGGCACATTTGGGCAATTCGCGGAGTGTGGAAATCGGTGATTGGGTGCTGGCCGTGGGCAGTCCGTTTGGCCTGAATGGCACGGTAACCGCCGGAATCGTCAGCGCCCTCAAAAGGCGCATTGATTACAATCACCCGCTGCAGCGATTTATTCAAACCGATGCGGCAATCAATCCCGGAAACAGCGGCGGACCGCTGCTGGATTTAGCCGGGCAGGTGATCGGCATCAACACCGCCATCGACACCAATACCGGCTCGAATCGCGGCATCGGCTTTGCCTTGCCTTCGAATCTGGCGCGAACGGTCTATGATCAACTGGCGCTGCATGGGCACATCAACCGTGGGGCGATCGGCATCTATTTTCAAACCCGGTTGGGCCATGCGGTGCGGCGCGCCTATGGATGGCAAGGCGTGCCCATTGCCAGCCTGGCCCCGGGCGGACCGGCGGCACGGGCCGGTCTGAGGGCCGGCGACTGCATTCTGGCCGTCAACCGGCGGAAAATCAGGAATGCATCCGACCTGCGCCGGGCCATACTTGAACAACCCATTGGCAGCCGGCCGCGGCTCGTCATTGATCGGGATGGCCACGATTTTCAGGTGCGAGTGCGGATCGCCAACCGCAGCCGGTTATTTGGCTCCCGGCTCCGGGCCGCGATGCGAACTCCGAAGGAACCCAAGCTTGGATTGCAAGTCAGGTTAGCCCCCCTTTCTCCCCAATCCTCGCATCAGGCCAAAATGGCGCCCATGCGCGGCGTCTGGGTTAGCCGGGTTGTGGCAGGTTCTTTTGCTGACCGGCTGGCCATACAAAACGGAGATGAGATCGTTGCCATTGACCGGCATCCGGTCCATGGATTGGCCGGATATCAGCAGATTCTGGCGCAAATTCATCGTGGCCAGGTGATCGTGTTTGCCCTTCGCCGCCCGGGACCGTTCGGCGATTTGGAGCCATGGTACGTGGGCGGCTATTATGGGCATTAATGAATACGACTGAACATTCGCAACGCTGCCTCCGTTCGCCGCTTACCCTCATCCGATGCAGACTGGCCAATCTGGGCATCATCTTCGGCTTGATCTCTGGCGTGGCTATGGCGGCGGCGAGTCTGCCGCGGCAGCATGGTTCGCGGACGATATATCACGGCAACTGGCGCTGGGGTGGACAGCGGCAGATCAGTCCGCATAGAACCCGGCAAATTCAGGCCGCGCTCGTGCGCGCGGGTTACTTAAACCAGATCAGCGGACACTGGGACGAGGCAACCGTCGCGGCATTACGCAAGTTTCAGGCCGCGCATCACTGGCAAACCCGGTTTGTGCCGGATGCACGGGCACTGATTGCCTTAAATCTTGGCCCTCGGCAGGATTACCGTCCCGGCGCCCGTGCCTTACCGGCGCTGCCGGTGACAACCGCGATGAATCGCGGCCGCCGTCATCCCGGCGGCGCCAGCCAAAAGCCGGAAGCGGTAAAACCGTCCATTGCCCGGCAGCACAAATGAACTTTTCGGGCTTTGCCCCCGGCCGTAATGGAGTGAATCGTTATGAGCGAGCCGCGCAATTTCCATAACTATATCGGCGGCCAATGGCTGGCTCCCGGCAGCGGGCGCTATCTGGAAAATCAGAATCCGGCCGACCGGCGCCAAACGCTGGGGGTTTTCCCCGATTCCGATACCGGGGATGTGGACCAGGCTCTGTCGGCGGCGCAGGCGGTACAGGCTGGCTGGAGCCGCACCCCCGCGCCCCGGCGGGCAGAGATCCTGTTTCGCGCCGGCCAACTGCTGACCGAACGCAAAGCCGATTATGCCGAGGCCATGACGCGCGAAATGGGCAAGGTTCGGCTGGAAGCCGAAGGCGACGTGCAGGAAGCCATTGACATGTTGTTTTTTATGGCCGGCGAAGGCCGCCGGCTTTATGGCCAGACCACGCCTTCGGAGCTGCCCGACAAAATCTGCCTGACGCGGCGCGTGCCGGTGGGCGTGGCCGGGCTGATCACGCCATGGAATTTTCCCATGGCGATACCGAGTTGGAAGAGTGCGCCGGCGCTGTTGTGCGGCAACACGGTGGTGCTCAAACCCTCCGAGGATGCGCCGCTTTCGGCTGTGCACTGGACCCAGACGCTGGAAGCCGCGGGTCTGCCCCCGGGAGTGCTGAATCTGGTGATGGGCCGGGGAGAAACCGCCGGCGCGGCACTGGTGCGGGACGCGCGAACCCGGATCATTTCTTTTACCGGATCGAGTGATACCGGACGCGAGGTGGGACGCGAGGCAGCCGCCGGATTCAAACGCTGCAATTTGGAAATGGGCGGAAAAAATGCGATCCTGGTGCTCGATGACGCGCCGCTCGAACTCGCCCTCGAAGGCGCGCTCTGGGGCGGTTTCGGCACCAGCGGCCAGCGCTGTACCGCGGCCAGCCGCATCATTGTGCAAAAAGGCATCCTGGCCAGATTTCTCAAGCTATTCGTGGAACAGACGCGAAAGCTACAAATCGGCAATGGCCTGGATCCCGGCGTCCAGATCGGACCTCTGGTCAATGCAGCGCAATTGGAAAAAGTAGAGCACTACGTCCGGTTGGGCGCGAGCGAAGGCGCCCGGCTGGCCACCGGTGGCCAGCGCGCCGTGGAAGGTGACCTGCAGCACGGTTACTTTTTTCAACCCACCATCTTCTCCGGGGTTGAGCCCAATATGCGCATCGCGCGGGAGGAAATTTTCGGCCCGGTGGTCTGCGTGCTCGCCTGTGACGGGCTGGAAGATGGTTTGGCGATCGCCAATGGCACAGGCTACGGCCTGTCGGCTTCCATTTACACTCATGATGTGCAAAAAGCCCTGCGTGCGCAGGATGCGCTCGAAGCCGGCATTGTCTATATCAACGCGCCCACCATCGGAGCCGAAGTGCATCTGCCCTTCGGAGGCGTGAAACAGAGCGGTAATGGCCATCGCGAAAGCGGCCTGGCGACCCTCGATGTCTACTCCGACTGGAAGACGGTGTATATGGACTATAGCGGCCGGCTGCAGCGAGCGCAGATTGATTAGAACTAAGGGGACAGCTATCGCAGTGATGGATTGAACTTATACTTCCTGAATCGTGACCACCACAAAAATGAAGTCCGCTGACGACGGCTTCGCACTCAAAGCCCCGCAAAAAACAGCCACCTGGGCCATCGCATTCATAGTGGTAGCCATGGCCGGACTGCATATTTTCACGAACGGCCATTACGGATTACACCGGGACGAGCTTCAGGTCCTGGACGATGCCCGCCATCTGGCCTGGGGCTTTGTGGTTTATCCGCCGCTGGTGCCTTTTCTGGAGCGTATCAGCCTGATTTTGTTTGGTCATTGGCTGATCGGGCTGCGCATGTTCTCGCTGTTGGCTCAGATGGGCGTGCTGGTCCTGTCAGCCCTGATCGCGCGCGAGTTGGGAGGCAACTGGAGGGCGCAGGCCGTGGCCGCGCTGGCGGTTGCGGTTTCGCCGCTGCCCATGTTCGAGGCGTCGGAGTTTCAATACACTTCGTTTGACCTGCTGTGGTTCGTGCTGATGGCCTATTTTCTGGTCCGTCTGCTGCAAAGCGACGATGGACGCTGGTGGCTGGCCA
>JAJZKJ010000296.1 GCA_021804195.1 Acidobacteriota bacterium | reverse complement strand
TACATCCGCGCCCACGGGCCAAATTTCACAATGTAGTGGTGGTAATCGGCCGGATGAAGCAGCATGAAGACGTTCTGCTGCGGACGATTCTGGGCGAACAACAGGGCAGGGAACAGCGCGGCTGCCACGATCAGCACACGGCGGATGCTTATCAACATAGCGAAACAAAGTTTAACGGGCGTGCCCGCCGGAAGCAAGCATTTCATGAAAATAAACTGCGTATTCTGAAAGCTAGAGTTCGCTCTCCCAGCGGCCGTCAAAGGCTGCCCGGTAGATTTGCTCGGCTTCAGGTTGCGCAATTGGGCGCACGTTATTGCGCATCAACCGTGTCACCGCCAGCCCTTCAGCCGCCAGCAAGGGAATCTCCGATTCCGGAATGCGGAGCGCGGAGAGCCGCATCTCAAGGCCGGTTTCCCCGATGAGCCGCCACAGCAGGTTGATCCCAGCCAGCGCCGTGGCTTCGTCGTTGGCCTGCCGCTCGGCGCCCAGAGCCAGCGCAATGGCCGCGTAGCGTTCGGGCGCCGCGGGGATATTGAACCGCAGCACGTGGGGCAGAAGCAGGGCAATGGAGTGGCCGTGCGCGATGTGGTGCCGGCTGCCCAGCGGATAGGCGAGCGCGTGTACAGCCGCCGTATTCACCGGTCCCAGGCACAGCCCGCCATAGAGGCTGCCCAGCGAGAGGTGGGTGCGCGCTTCCATGTTGTCCGGCTGGCCCACGGCCGTCACCAGATGCCCGGCGATGTGCCGGATGCCGTCCAGCGCCCAGGTGTCCACCAGCGGGTGCGCGAAGTGGTTGGCATAGGCCTCAATGCAGTGGGTGAGAGCATCCAGGCCGGTTGCGGCCGTGACCGGCGCGGGCACCGTGATCGTGAGCGCCGGATCGATGAACACCGCGTCGGGCACAAGATGCGGGCTGATGACGGCCTTCTTGCTCTGCGACTTTTCGTCTAGCAGGATGGAGTTGGGCGAAACTTCACTGCCCGTACCGGAGGTGGTCGGAATGCAGAACAGGGGCAGATTCCGTCCCGCAAGATTGCCGATGCCCCACGCCTGATCCAGCGTCTGTGTGCTGTTCGATAGCGCGGCCACCAACTTGGCCACATCCAGCGCGCTGCCGCCGCCGATGCCCACCACCGCATCGGGCTGCGCGGCCCGCGCGGCCTCGAGCAGCCGCTCAAGGTGCCCGTCCGTAGGCTCGTTCTGCGTGCTTACGTCAATGTGCGCGTCCGGGTGCAGCCGCTCCGCGTGGTTGCGCACGTAAGGCACAGCCACGATGAACGGCCGCTTGACGCCCATCGCCTGCAGGCGCTCGCCCGCGCGGGACAAAGCGCCTTCGCCAAACACGAGTTCGGGAACCTGTTGGAGAGTCAGAGGCATGATTCAGCTCCAATCGCCGGCTTTGAAAGCCGCCGCCGTTGATCGCGGTTCACCTGCGGTTGCATCCCAGAGCGCAATCGCTCCGTGGCTCTTTCATCAGGAAAAAGCCATGCTGAAGCGGGCCACAAATGGCGCAGTGACAGGAGAACCGCCCTGGTTACCTTCTGCCGCGCCCGTCGCCGCCATCCGATCCGATCTCAACCTTGGCGGCTGTGGCAGAAGTGCGCTCCTGAATTTCCCGCGCATTGGCAAGCAGTTCGCCTGCGGCCTGTTTCAGGCAGGAAATGTCGTTGGTGCAGAACAGCAAATCGATATTCAGGCCCAGCCAGAAGTCATACTCGTCGTGCGCGCTGGCCGTTGCCACGCACTTGTTGTAGTGGCGCGCCGTCTTCACGATCTCGGTGGCCGCCGCGCGCACGCTGGGATGCGAAGTCTGCGATGGCACGCCCAGACTGGCGGCCAGATCGGCGGGCCCGATAAACAGATCCACATCCGGAACTGCGGCCAGCTCTTCCAGCCGGCTCAGCGCGGCGCAGGTCTCGATCTGTCCCATCAGGCAGAGTCCGGCGTTCAGGCGTTGCTGCTTGGCCACCACCTCGCCGGGAATGCCGTAGTTGATGGCGCGGGAGACGGAGAAAAAGCCGCGGCTCCCCGCCGGCGCGAAGCGCGCGTATTCATGGAGTTGGCGCAACTGCTCCGGCTGCTCGATCATGGGCACATCCAGAATGTCCGGACCGCACTCGGCGCCCTTCAGCACGTTCGCCCGCTGCACATCGGGAATGCGGATCATGCTCAGCATTCCGGTGCCCGCCGCCATGCGGCACAGGTCCGCAGCCTCGGCAAAGGTGATGTGCCCGTGCTCCATTTCAATCCAGATAGCCTGATAACCCAGATGAGCGCATATTTCAAGAAAGACGGGATCGTAAAAATAAACGGCAGCTCCCAGCAGGGTCTTTCCACCGTTGTCGCGAACAGCTTGCTGCAATCGATTCATGGTATGTCTCCCAGTTGAATAGCGTGAAGAGAAGACCGCTTGTTTTCCGCAAGCCAGTCCCAGAGTGTATGGCGCGAAGACGCCCCGCCGCGCGCCGGAAAAAAAGCCGCAAAAAGAAGCCCGGTAATCAGCAACAGAACATTGCCGACTGCCCCGATCGTGTACTCATTCCATGCATAGTTGAATTTGCCAAGGTTCAGAATTTTGCCGCCGTTGACGGTGAGCGTGGCATAGGCGGTAAAGATCAGATTGGCGAAGATGCCGGCCCATGCCGCCATGCGCCCCGCGCGCCGCATCAGGAACGCCAGCAGAAACAGGCCCGCCAATCCACCGGCCACAATCGCCGTGGCCGTGTAGTAGAGAGCCAGCGCCGTGCCGTGCGTGCTGGAGAGCCGCATCGCAATCGCGATGGCCAGCGCCCCGCACAGCACAATCGATACCTTGCCGAAGCGCAGCCGCTGCTCATCCGAGTGGCGCGGAAAGAAGTGCGAGTAAAAGTCTTCGGTCAGGATCAGCCCCAGGCAGTTCAGGTCCGAGGCCAGCATCGACATGGCCGCGCCGAACAGCGCCGCCAGAAAGATGCCGCCGACGCCGGTCGGCATCTGCGTGACCATGAAGTAGGGAAATACCTGGTCGGGCCGCGTAATCGTCGCCGGCAGCACGTCCCCGCCCAGCTTGTAAAACGCCCACAGCAGCGAGCCGATGAACATGAACGCCGTCCATACCGGCAGGCACAGCCACGCGCCCATGGCGATGCCGCCCAGCGCCTGGCGGTCCGATTTGGCCGCAATATAGCGCTGCACCACCGTCTGGTCCGCCGTGTACTTCTGCAGGTAGAAAAACAGCCCGTAAATCGCCAGCGTCCAGAAGGTCGGCTGGGCCAGGTTGAAGTGCATGCTGCCCAGCCGCGTCTTGTGACTCGCGGCGATCAGGTGCAGCATCGCGCCGGGCTGCGCGTGCGGCGAAAACAGCAGCATCCCGATGGTGACCGCGATGCCCACCCACAACATGAACCCCTGCACCACGTCGGTCCAGATCACCGCTTTCAGTCCGCCGATGAAGGTGTAAAAAATTGCCAGCCCACCCAGCCCCGCGATCAGTGCGGTGATCGGCCAGCCCGTGAATCCTGCAACCGACAGGGCCAGCAGGTAAAAGACGAATCCCATCTTGGCAAATTGGCCGGCGGCGAAGGCGAACGCCGAGTACATCCGCGCCCACGGGCCAAAGCGCTTGCCGAAGTACTCGAAGGCCGACATCGAAACCACGTGCCGGAAAAACGGCACCACCACCGGCCCGATGGACACGATGACCAGAACGAAAAGAATGCCGGGAACCAGCAGCGTCCAGTCTCCGGCATACGCCGCCCCGGGGTAGGCGATGAAGGTGACGCTGGTGATGATGGTCGCCACCAGCGAAAGACCCGCGGCCCAGCCGGGGACCGAGCGGTCGGCTACGAAATAGCTGTCGGTGGTCTTCTGCCGCCCTGCAACACCCACGCCGATGACGACGAGCGTCAGCAGGTAACCGCCGATAATAAGGACGTCGAGCGCGTGCATTTCTAGCGAACGTCTCCTCGTAGCGTCTGGCCGGCAAATTCCCGCGGGGTTCGGACGATTGCCCGGGTATTACTCCGCAAACCGGAACCATGACCGGCAAAGATGGCCAGGCGGCCGGCC
>JAJZKJ010000295.1 GCA_021804195.1 Acidobacteriota bacterium | reverse complement strand
CCCCGGGGCTGAGTTGGGCGCCGCGGCCGAGATTGGAATGCAGCCAGGTATGGTTGCCGATTTCACCGCCCAACTGGATGACCAGCCGCAGTTTGGCCGCGACAAAGCGCGGCTGGCGAAATGCCAGATGGTAGGCTGAGTTCACAAAAAATACCGGACGCACCGCAAAGCCGGGATGGCGATGCGAAAAAGCGATCCAGTGCGCCAGCGCGCAGTCCGGCGCCAGCCGGCCGGCGGGCGTGAATTTGATCTGATGCAGCAGCGAATCGTCAAAGCTCAGCACCACCGGCGTGGTCCCGGCGGGCAGTTGAAAATTGCCGCTGGTTAACTGGCGCAAGGTGACCGGGCGATAGCCCCGCGCCCATAGCCTTTGTAAATCGCGGTCAAAGCTCGGGAACGAACGCCGCCAGCGGGCATTGTGGCCGCCCATGTGGTGAAATTCCAGAACCATGACCTCGCCCTTCAGGTTGGGGCGCGGCGGCTGGGCCAGGGCCGGCATGACCGCAAAAAATAAAAGCCCGGAGCCGGCCAGCAGACGGAGCAAGTTGGAAAAACTCATGGGAAAAGAATTGTAACTGAGAATTATGCCGCCGCTGTTACTTTGATTGCGCCGCGGATGTCTTTGCGAATTCCAGCCATCGCCAGGGCGCCCCGGCCGGCACGGCTTGAACCGGCGCCAGCTCGTAGCCATGCGCCCGAGCCTTTCGGCGCAGCGCGGCAACCTGATTCCGGTCCGTCAGCAGCCAGCCCCGCGGCGGCAAGCGCGAAAACGGCGGCAACGGCCGCGGGACTTGCCGGCGGTAAAATTCCAGCCCGTAAACCCAGTCGCGATTCAGATGCCATTCATAAACCGGCGCATGGGCCGGGAGGCTGCCGCGGCCTTCCAATTGGGCGCGGTACGGCTGCCGGAAGGCGTCATCGAGCCTGCGGGCCAGCGGCCGGGCACTGGCCCGCAGATCGAACTGCTGATGCCAGTGCTGGAGAATGCCCGCGACAAAAGCCGCGGTGATGGCCAGCGTGAGGGCACAAGTTAAAATCACCCGGCGGCGCCAGGCCCATTGCGCCAGAACGATAAAAATCAGCCCGCCCAGCCAGACGCGCGGCAGCAATAATAAGTGGAACCATGGCGGACGCAGGGCGGGGACGGACAAAAACCACGGCATCAGCCCCAGCACCGGAAGCAGCAGCGCGGCGCATGCGGCGGTGATCAGCAAGGGCGGGCGGGGGAACTTGTTGCGCCAGGCGCGTTCCCCGCAGAGCGCCAATAAGCCCAGGCAGCCGGGTATGGCGGGCAGAATGTAGCTGGGCAGCTTGGAACTCGACAGGCTGAAAAATGCCACCGGCGCGATCAGCCAGAACCCAAAAAACAGCATCAGCCCGGCTTCCGGACTGGCCGTCATCGCTTGTGCATCGCGCCAGCGCCGCCAGGCGGCCGGCAAGCCGCGGCCGGCTTCATCAAGCGGCAAAAGCAGCCATCCGCTCCAGGGAAAAATCGCGCCCAGCAGAATTGGCAGATAAAACCAGCCCGGCTGCGGATGATGATAGCGGTTCGTGGCGAAGCGCTCGAGATTCTGGCGCCAGAAAAAACTGTAAAAAAAACCGCGGTGCCGCCATTCAAGCGCGCAGTACCAGGGCGCGGCGGTCAGAAAAAAAGCCAGCCAGGGCCAGGGATTCAGAATGCGGCGCCACCACTCCCAGCGCCGCTGCGCGGTCATGTAGAGCAGGAATACCGGAGCTTCCAGCACGATCGCCACCGGGCCCTTGGCCAGCACCGCGAAGCCCAGAAAAATCCCGGCGGCAATGAGCCAGCCTTGTCCCGGCCGCGCGCGCCATGGGCGCGGCTCGTCTGGCGATGGCGCATGCAGGCCCTGATAAAGACATAGCAGGGAAAACGTCATCGCCGCCGCCAGCGGCATGTCGGTGGACGCGGCGCGGCCAAAGCCAATCACAAACGCGGAACTGACTCCCAGAGCCGCGGCCAGCGCGCCGGCGCGAAAACATACCCGGCGGCCGATGAACCAGGCCAGGGCGCCGGCCATCAGGACAGCCAGCACCGCATTGGGCAGGCGCGCGGCGGCCGTCGAAGGATGGAAAAGATGAAAGCTCAGCGCGCCGAGCCAATAATAGAGCACCGGCTTCTGCAGCCAGACGCGGCCGGCCAGCCGGGGCGTGATCCAGTTTCCGCTGCGCCACATGGCGCGGGCGATGGCGGCATAGCGCGGCTCATCGGGTCCGAGCAGGCCGATGCGGCCCAGGCCAAACAGTAAATTAATTCCGGCCAGCGCGGCCAGGCCGGTTAAAACCAGCGCCCGCCGCGGCCATAATGGGCGCCGCATCGAGACCATGGCGGAAATTTCATCCCGGTTCATGCGCCACCCTTCTGAGCGACTGAGAACACAGCTATGCGACGCTTATCCCTTCGCTTGGTTATTTGCATATAAGCTTGCTTCTCCCGGCGGTCTGGCCTTCCACCGGCGATGTATCCAGAGCCATTGATCGGGATAACGGCGGACCCAGGCTTCGATGACCGCGGTATATTGGGCGGTATTGGCCCGCACGTCGGCTTCATCGTCGCCGGCGCGCAACAGCGGCAGCGCGGGTTCGAAATAGAGAACGTAGCGCCGCTCGGCAGCTTCCCACACGGTAAAGCCGGGAACCACGGCCGCGCCCGTGCGCAGGGCGATGCGGGCCGGACCGGCGGCGGTGCAGGCCAGATGCCCGAAATAGGGAACGAAAACCCCCTGCGGCGGGTAGGAATTCTGATCGAGCAGAATGCCCACCGTCTGGTTGGCGGCCATCGCCTGCAGCAGGCCGCGGGCAAAGTCGCGCTTGTCGATCGGCTGGTTGCCGTGCAGGCCGCGGGTGCGGTTGACCATGCGGTCGAGCGGCTGGTTATCGAGCGGACGCACGATAAAACGCAGGGGAAAGCCGCGCAGGCTGTGGGCGAAGCTGGAAATTTCCCAGCCGCCCAGATGCGCGGTCAAAATCAGAACCCCGCGGCCCCGCTCCCGCGCTTCCAGATAATGTTCGAGGCCGCGGGTGACGCAGATGGCATCGAGATTGGCCGCGGTGTAGCGGGGAAACCGGCAAAACTCGGCCATCTGGCGGCCCAGATGCCGATACAGGCCATGCAGCGCCTGCTCCCGCCACGCGGGGGACTGGTCTGGATAGGCCAGCTCCAGATTGCGCAGCCCCACCCGCGCCAGCCGGCGATGCAGCCGGTAAAAACCCTCCGCAATGCCCTGCCCCGCCAGCCGGGCGCAGGGACGCGGCAGATATTCGAGCAGCGACGCCGCCATGGCCACCGGGGCATATTCGAGATACTGCCGGGATTTTGAGGGACGGGACATTCTGGAAGCCGTTGCAGGAATTATTTTGCCATGCGGGCGGGCGCGGAACCGGACTTCATTCAGAATTTGCGGTCGTTCCCGATCGCGGCCGCGATTCAGCTCCGCCCCCGTTTACACTGGAGATGTCACATGCGATTTGGTTCGGGTTCCTTATCAAGGTCCTGGCCCACGATTTTTTAATGCTGAGGCGAAGGGAGAAGCTATGGAATTGGGCATGGTTGGTCTGGGCAGGATGGGCGGCAACATGTCGCGGCGGCTGATGCGGCAGGGTCACAAAATGTTTGTCTGGGACGCATCCCCGGCGCCGGTCGAGGCCCTGGCCAGGGAAGGCGCCGCCGGCGCCAAAACCCTGGCGGAAATGGTGCGGGCCATGCAGACCCCGCGCGCGGTCTGGATCATGCTGCCGGCCGGCGCCATCACCGATGGCGCCATTGCCGAGTTAAGCCAGTTGCTGGCCTCCGGCGATGCCGTGATTGACGGCGGCAACAGCTATTATCTCGACGATCTGCGCCATGCCGAAGAGCTGGGGAAAAAAGGCATTCATTTTGTGGACTGCGGCACCAGCGGCGGCGTCTGGGGCCTGGAGCGGGGCTATTGCCTGATGATGGGCGGCGAAAAAGACGTGGTGCGGCGCCTCGACCCGATCTTCCGCTCGCTCGCCCCCGGCCGCGGCTCGATCGAGGCCACGCCGCACCGGGAAAACCGGAAAAATTCCACCGC
>JAJZKJ010000294.1 GCA_021804195.1 Acidobacteriota bacterium | reverse complement strand
CGGCAGCCTGAACCGGTACGGCCACTGGCTGTATGTCCCGGGATATGGACAGGTCTGGCAGCCGCTGGATGAAGCCTCCGGCTGGTCGCCTTACTATAACGGCCGCTGGGTCTGGGAACCTTACTACGGCTGGACCTGGGTTTCCTATGAACCCTGGGGCTGGGCGCCGTATCACTATGGCCGCTGGTTTTTTGACGTCAGTTTTAACGACTGGATGTGGTGGCCCGGACCGGTGTATCAGCCGGCCTGGTGGGCGCCTGCCTATGTGGATTTCTTCTACGCCGGCCCCGGCTGGGGCGATGAGTTCGGCTTTGGGAATGACGACTGCATTGGCTGGGTACCCCTGGGTCCGGGTGAATCCTATTACGGTTTCAGCCAGGAACACTATATCGCCCACTATGGCCGGGGTTTCGCGCTCCGTGGTGGACTGAGACATCGCATTTTCCGGCCGCCGCTCACGGCGGGCAATCAGCTCCGTCGTTTGAAAAATTACCGTGCGCCTGGCGGAGTCATTGCGGTTAACCGGCGGGGCTTTGTCAATGGCCGGGTGGATCAACTGGGCCGGCGGCTCACGCGGCCGCAACTGCGAAATGTATCGCTGGTGCGGGGCACCATTCCGGTGGCGCCGCGCGCGGGCAGCTTCCGGCTGTTGCCGGGTGTGCGCCGTGGGATTGGAAATGCCGCGCGGCCACCGCTGGCCTTGCAGCGTGAACGGGTGTTTTCACATCGGCCGATCCGGCCGGTGCGGCCTATCACGGTGGCGCAACTGCATCGCACGATTCAATTGGCGCGCGTGCATACGGGCTGGAACTCCATCGTGCGGCCCCAGTCCGGACTGGCGCGCGGGTTGGCTCCGCATGCGGTAGTTCGCAATGCGGGCCCGCATGCGATCCCGTCATTCCGCATTCAACGTCCGCGGTTGCAAACCGGGGCGCGCGGTCAGATCAACGGCTGGCGCACCTTCAATGGCCGCGGGGCAAGCGGGCCCACCCTGCGCGGCCCCGCGGCCGGACGCGGCTATGAGCGCAATTTCCCCGGCGGACGGACTCCGATCCGGCAAATGCCGGCAGGCCGGGGTTTTCCACGTGGACAATTTCCCGCCCGTTCGGGCGTGCGAGCGCCGCATGGATATATGAACCATCCGACAATGCCGTCCGGACGGCCCCAGATGAACCAGGGCGGTTATGGCCGAATGCCATCAGGCCGCGGCGGATACGGCGCCAGGACTCCCGCTTATGCCGGACCGCGCAATATGGGCGGCTCGCCGCGGTATTCTGCTCCGCGATATTCCGCGCCGCGGTATTCCGCCCCGCGCTACTCACCACCGCCCATGGCGCGGTCGCCTCATTATTCCGCGCCTCATTATTCCGCTCCGCGGTATTCTGCGCCGCATTATTCTGCGCCGCCGATGCCGCATTACTCCGCGCCGCATTTTTCAGCCCCGCATTACTCCGCTCCCGCGCCGCATTTTTCTGTGCCGCGAGGCGGCGGCCGGCGGCCGTGAGTCTTTAGACGGGCGAAGCCAAATTTTTTGACTTCGCCCGTATGCCTTACTTCAGGCCATCCAGAAAAGCCACCAGAGCGCGCAACTGAGGTCCGGTAAAGTCATCGAGATTGGGCATTTTGCAGCCCGGCTTGAGCGACTGCGCATGCGTGACCCAGCCGGCCAGATCGGCCTTGTCATTGGGAAAGCTATTAGCGCCGATATATTGCCGGCCCGCGAGATGAGTAAGATCGGGACCGGCTTTGCCTTCCGCCGCGCCAAGACCCCGAATGGTATGACAGAGCGGGCAGGCGGCATGCAGAAAAATCTCTCTGCCTTGCAGGGCTTGCGGGCTGGCCGGAGTTTGCGCCGGCTGTAACTGCAGATTGCGCCAGGCCTGATATGCGGCTGGCGGCTGGGCCACCACCAGCAGCCGCATATGCGCGTGCTGGGCGCCGCAGTATTCGGCGCATTGGCCCTTGAAGCTGCCGGCGCGGCTGGCTTCAACCCGTAAATAATTGGTCAGGCCGGGAATCATCTCGACCTTGCCGTGCAGCGCCGGCACCCAGAACGAATGAATGACATCGGCGCTTTGCAGCGCAATTTCCACCGGCCGCCCAACGGGGATATGGATCTCATTGGCGGTGGTGAACCGCTGGTCGGCCGGTCCGCGCAAATAGCGGACTTCCCACCACCATTGATGGCCAATAACCAGAATGTTGGGGCTCATCGGCTGTTTGCGATGCAGGGGAAACAGCGTCATGCGCTGCAGCGAAAGCACAAAAACCACAAAAAGAATAATGCCGGGAATGACCAGTCCGCCATAAAGCACGAACTTGTGGCCGCCGCTGGCATTCCAGGGGGCGTGCCAGTCGAGAGTGCCGCGATGGCTCAGACCGGCTGCCAATAGAATGCCGATGGTGATCACGGCAACCACGCCGAAGAGGATGAAGATAAAGGCGCTTAAATGCGCCAGCCGCTGCGCGGCCGGCCCAGCGGTATGAAACATGGATTGGGGATTGCCGCAGCCAGCCAGCAACGAGGCCAGCCCGATGCCCATTGCGGCAATGAAATCCCGAAATTTCATAGACCTCTCATTTCGCTGGCGCTATCAGGGGCTGTTTGGGCATACGCGGCGGATCGGGTTCCTGGGGTGTGCGTAACGATTTGATATAGAGAACTAATTTCCAGATGTCGTTCTGGGGCACTTTCGTGCCCCACGCAGGCATGCCCAGGCCGCGGCCTTCGGAGATCGAGGAATAGATGTGGGCGCTGGAGTGTCCATACCGGAAATATCTGCGGCGCAGGCTGGGCCCCATGCCGCCGCCGCCATGGCCGCCATGGCAGCCGGAACAGTTGAACTGGACAAATAATTGCCGCCCCTGCATCAAAGCCATGGCATTGCCTTGATACGGGTTGGCGGGCATGGGCCAGGAATTGTGCGGCGAACCGGGCACCGGACCAACCGGGATGGTGGAAACCGGCGGCGCTCCCATGGATGCCGCATGCACATGCTTTTTGTGACAACCGGCTGCCAGCAGAAAGATCGCGGCGGCTCCGATCATCCCAACCGCGCGCCGGCTTTTTCTCATTGCCTGGCCGGTTCCTGACGCGTGGTTCGATTGATTGGCTGCCATGGCTGGACCTCAAAGGGCAAAAATGTACAAGGTATCGCCGGGTTCGCTGATTTTTTTAATGGCCGTCATGGCGCCGGCCGCGCCCAGGCCCGCATAGGGATCATCGGTGGAAAATGACGGCTGGGCGATAGCGCCCATCCAGCCGCCGATGCCGGAATAAATGGCGACATATTGCTTGCCATGGGGGCCAAGAAAGGTGATGGGATCGCCGATAATTCCCGAGCCGGTTTTGAACTGCCATAGCATCTTGCCGGTGCGCGCATTCACGGCGCGGAACCAGCCTTCGAGCGTGCCGTAAAAAACCAGATTGCCGCCGGTGGCCAGAACCCCGCTGTACACCGGGAGCAGCTTATCTTTGATGGACCAGACGGGCCGGGCATGGCGCACATCCCAGGCGATCAACTCGCCCTGATAGCCGCCGGGGCCGGGATACATGGCCGTGCTGGAGCCCAGGTACGGCGTGCCGGCGATATAGCTGGCTTCCGATTCCTTGCGATTCATGCAGGTGTTGTGGGCGGGAATGTAAAGATACCCGGTCACCGGGGAAAAGGCCGAGGGCACGAATTCTTTGCCGCCGGTGGAAGAGGGGCAGATGCCTTGAGCGAATTTTCCCTGCGGCGCCACTTTCAGCGTATTGACATCAGGCAGACCGGTTTTCAGGTTGTAGGCGCTCGCCCAGTTGACGCTCGATACGAATTTTTGCGCGGATAAGACTTTGCCGTTGCGGCGGTCCATCACGAACATGAAGCCGTTGCGCGCCGGATGCAGCAGCAGCTTGCGCATGCGGCCATGCCAGCGCATATCAATGGCGATGTTTTCCATGATTTCGTCGTAATCCCAGGCATCGTGGGGAACCATCTGATAGGCCCATTTCGCATATCCCGTTTCTGGATTGCGGGCGAAGATCGAGCAGGTCCAGTGATTGCTGCCGGGACGCATCTGCTGATCCCAGGGCGAGGG
>JAJZKJ010000293.1 GCA_021804195.1 Acidobacteriota bacterium | reverse complement strand
AAGAAAGCATCGGCATGGCTGGGCCAAAATTGGCGGGCCGTGCTGCTGCCGGTGCTGCTGGCGGGCACCTATATCCTGGTTGAATTCCGCTACGGCAACGTGCAGTTTTTTATATTTTTTCTCACCGCCATGGCGCTCTTAGCGGCGGACAAGCGGCCCTGGGCGGCGGGTGCGGCGATGGGAACGGCGATCGCGATGAAAGTGTGGCCGCTGTTTTTTTTACCCTACTGGATAGTCCGGAGAAAAAAACGAGCCGCGCTGGCGGGTCTGCTGGCGGCCCTCCTGCTGAGCCTGCTGCCGGCGGGGTATTTTGGCTGGCGGGGCAACCTGCAAGCATTGCGGCAATGGGCGGGACAGGAATGGCAAACCGCGGCCAAGGGCGAGACGCTGTGGTACCCCAGCCAGTCGCTGCGGGGCGTGCTGGACCGCTATCTGGCCGTTCCGGTGACATCACAACCCATCCGGGGCATCGCACCGCATAGACATATCGGTTACCCGGTTCTGGGCTGCGGGTGTGTCAGAGATGGCATGGTTCATGCTCTCTGGACAGGCCTCGAGGGGTTGGGATATTGCGCCCTGCTCTGGGGCGCGTGGAAAATGCGGAATATGGCGGCTGAACCCGGCGCTGAGAGTCCGCTTTTATGCGATGGCATGGCCTTCTGCGGGCTGGCGCTGCTTTCCCCTTTTATACATATCGAAGATTTATGCGTGCTGTTGTGGCCGGCGATGGCCGCGGGCATCTGGCTGCAAAACCGTGACCTTCATGCCGGGGTTCGCGCACGGATCGCGCGCATCTGTCTCTGGAGCGCGGCGATCATGGCAGGGCTGATACCCCTGATTCCCGGCAGCGCGGCCCAGCGATGGCTGCAGGCCGCGGGAGCGGATTTTGGGGTGGTGATGCTGCTGTCGCTCGGTTTAATTCTGGCCGCGGTTCAGGCCTTCGCGGCCGCCCGCCAGAAACCCGCCACCGCGGCAATGCCGCGATAGAAATTGGGCAGGTGAAATTTTTCGTTGGGCGCGTGAGGTCCATCGTCGGGCAGCGCCAGGCCCATCATCACCACCGGACAATGAAGCTGGCTCATGAACGCGGGCACGATGGGGATCGAGCCGCCGCAGCGTATGAAGACCGCATCACGCTGAAAGACCTCGGCCAGAGCCTGGCCGGCGGCGCGATGAAAGGGAGTGTCCGGGGACATGACGGCCGGATCGGCGACGCTCAAGAGCCGGAAATTTACGGTGTAATCGGAAGAAAATAAAGAGCGAACCGCGGCTTCCAGACTGGCGGCCACCTGAGAGGGAGACTGATCGGGCACCAGGCGCAGGCTGAGCTTGACCGAAGCGCGGGCGGGAATCACGGTTTTGGCTCCCGCGCCGGTAAAGCCGCCGGTGATGCCGTGAATTTCAAGCGTGGGCCGCACCCAGACTCTTTCGAGCACCGAATAGCCCTTTTCCCCCGGCAGGCCGCGAGCCTGAACCAATTCCTCGCGCCAATGCTTTTCGGAAAAGGGCAAGGCTTGCCAACTGGCCATTTCCCGGGGATGCGGAGACTGCACACGATCATAAAAGCCGGGGATCAGAATGCGGCCGTCCGCGTCTTTTAATCCCGTGATCATGCGCGCGATCGCTTCCAGGGGATTGGGCGCGACGCCTCCGTATAAACCGGAATGGAGATCGCGCTTTGCTCCTTCCACTTCCACTTCGGCATAGACCATGCCCCGAACCCCGAGATCCAGGCAAGGGGTGTCGGGAGCGAACATTTCGCTGTCGCTGACCAGCACGGCGTCGCAGGCCAGTTCACCCGAATGCTCATGCAGAAAACGCAGCAGCCCGGAGCTGCCAATTTCTTCTTCCCCCTCGATTACAAAGCGCAGATTGACCGGGAGCCGGCCAAAGTTCCTGAGCAGCAGCGCGGCGGCTTCGATATGCGCCAGTATCTGGCCTTTATTATCGGTGGCGCCACGGGCAAAAATATCCGAGCCGATGACGGTGGGCTCGAAAGGCGGATGCCTCCATTCGGCCAGGGGATCGGCGGGCTGAACATCGTAATGTCCATAGCAAAGGATCACCGGCTGGCCGGGGGCGTGCATCCAATCGCCATACACCAGGGGATGGCCCTCGGTGGGGATTAAACGCACGTTTTCCAGGCCGGCATCGAGCAGCCGCAGGCGGACAAATTCGGCGGCTTGCATGACCCAGGCACGATGCTCGGGCAGCGTGCTGACACTGGGGATGCGGAGAAAATCACTGAGCCGCCCGAGCAGGGACTCGCGGCTGGCTTGAACGATCGCGGTAACGTCCGGAGTCAAATTTGCCATAGGTGAGGCCTGGTTTGGGGATATCAATCTCAATGCTGCAATGGATCAATGTATCGCAAATTCATGCGGATTCTGGTTTTATCTGCCCATTGTGATGACGAAACCATCGGGGTGGGAGCGCATATCGCGGCTTGGCGGCGCGCCGGCCATAGCGTGAAGATTCTATTTTTGACCGATGGAACGCCGCGCAACCGGAAATTTATCGCCGCCAACTGGCTGGGCAGCGCGCGCGATTATCGCCATGCCCGCCGCGGAGAAGCACACAAAGCGGCGGAAGAGCTGGGTCTGGCGGCCGGCGAGATCATTTTCGGGCGGATTCGCGATCAGGAACTGGCGGCGAATCTGGCAGCGGCCTGGCAGATTTTGAAGGAACTGTGGCTGGGATGGCATCCGCATTGGGTGCTGGCGCCGGCTTTGCAAGGCGGACACCCGGATCACGATGCCTGCAACTGCCTGAACACGGCGCTGCGCGGGTATGTGGAGCAAGCAGGGAACGCGGCGAACCGGCGATTTCTGGAATATTCGCTCTATGCCCGCGAAGGCAATCATATCTGTTACCTGCCGGCGCTGGCGGGACGGAAACCAAGATTTCATATTTTGCCAGAAGACTGGGCCCGCAAACGCAAGGCATTCAGACAATACCGGTCCCAGGCGCAGACCTTAAAACCATTTCCCCTGGCTCCGGAATCGGTGCGGACCCTGCCGCAATATGACTATTCGAAAACGCCGGAACAAGGGTATGCCTGGGAATTGTGGGGCTGGAATATGCGGCCGCAAAAGTTGCCCCGGCAATTTCACGATTTTCTGGCGCGGCAAGCGGCACGGCCATGAAGCATGCGATAAAAAAGCCGTTGCGCATATTAACGCTGACCTACCCGCTGATTCCTCTGCGCCGCGACGCCTGCGGCGGCGCGGAACAGGTGGCGTGGAATTTGCTGCGTTCATTGCCGGAGTTGGATCCCGGCCTGGAATTGACCACCTGTGCCGCGGCGGGCAGCCGCGTGCCGGGAAAATTATTGCTTTATTCCGACAAGCGGCCGAACGCGCTCATGAACGAAGGGAACATACAGGAGGCATTAGCGGCGGCATGGGCCATGGCGGATGCGTGGGCCCGAGGTCATGATTTTGATCTGGTGCATATTCATGGGCCGCTGGAGATGGCCGGCTGGGCTTTGAGTTGGGGACGGCCGGTGATTTTTACTCTCCATATGGGGCGGGAGTTATATCCGGCGGTCTGGGATAACGCATCGCTCAAGCCGGTCCATTTTGTCTGCGTGAGCCAATGGCAGCAGAAAACATGGCGGGAAACCATGTCTGCACTTGCATGGCCGGCGCCAGATTGCGCGGCGAATGGAATCGCGGTGGATGACTTTGACTGGCAACGGCGCAAACAAGCGTATTGGCTATATCTGGGGCGGATATGTCCGGAAAAGGCGCCGCATCTGGCGATGGATCTGGCGCGAAGCATGAACCGACGGCTTATATTGGCCGGCGGCGTGTACCCATTTCCCAGTCATGAGGAATATTTTCACCGGCAGATTCGGCCCCGGCTCGACAGCGAACGCACCCTGGTTCCCTGCCCTGGCTGGAAACGCAAGCGGGACCTGCTGAGCCAGGCGGCCGCGGTGGTGGTGACCAGCCAGACCGCGGAACCAAGCTCGCTGATCGCGATGGAAGCCGCCGCCAGCGGCACGCCGGTGCTGGCGCTGGCGCGGGGGGCGCTGGCGGAAATTGTGCGCGACAGCGTGACCGGAATCCTGGGAAACGACCTGGATGAGTTGCGGCGGCGCA
>JAJZKJ010000292.1 GCA_021804195.1 Acidobacteriota bacterium | reverse complement strand
CCTTTTTCTGTTTGGCGGCCATGCTTCTTGGGTGGCTTGCGGTGAGAGCGAAAAGCAGCCAGTAGTTTCTGGTGTTCGTTGTGGTCATTCGATCCGGTACCCCAGGGTGGCAAGCATGTGCAACACCTGCTGAGTCGCTGGAGCCCCCTTATCGGCGGGACCTGGCATCAGCGTGGCATTCCATCGGTCTGAGCGGCCAAAGGCAGGTCTACGCCGGTATAGAGCTGTCCAGCCACATGCTCCTTGACAGACAACCACCGCAATATCGTTACCTGCATGCACTTTCCTCCCGGCTCAGCGAACAGAATACGCCGCCCATCATAAAGTGCAGACGCATCGGTGTCATCGCGGCAGGCTGGCCAGAAGATCACGGGCGATGATGCCGGCGTCAAAATGCCGGGCATATTCCGGACCGGCGGCACCGAACTCCGCGCACAAATGCCGATCCGCCGTCAAGCGGAGGATAGCGTCCCGCCAACATGCCATGTTTCCGGCAGGCAATAACAAACCGCTCCGATCCGCCGCAAAGCTCTCGGGAATACCCCCCATGGCCGCACCCAGCACCGGTGTCGCGCAGGCCTGCGCCTCCAGACAGACGCGGCCAAAGGTATCCGGCTCGATGGAAGGCAAGGCAAGGGTATCCATGACGCTGTACCAGGGCGTTGCCGGATCTTGCCAGCCCAGCAGATGATGCCAGGGCTTATCCTCCAGATACGCGCGCAACTCCGCTTCATGGGTGCCTCCCCCCAACCACAGTCCATGCACCCGTGCATCGGTGGCATGCGCGGCGTCGATGGCATCGGCAAGCAGGAACACACCCTTGCCACGGTGCCAGGCGCCGACAAAGC
The DNA here is from genome assembly GCA_021804195.1 of Acidobacteriota bacterium. Next base: position 3,265 of record JAJZKJ010000292.1, on the reverse strand, counting down.
CCACGAGAAAATCCTCATCCGTCAATCCCAAGGCGGCGCGCTGCCGCGTTCGCGCCGTGAAATCACGCTGAAAATCTGTCAGACGCAGGGGATTCGCCAATACTTCGACACGTTCGGCGGGCACGCCCTGCAGGATCAGCCGCTCCCGCAGATAGGCGGAGATCGCGAACAAGCGCAGAGGCCAACGCGAGAGCAGCCAGCGGGTACTGGGCTTGAGTCGCAGGTCCATGTGCCGAAAGAGCGCAAGGCGCCGCCCCTCACTGCGGCTGATCAGTGCCAGCGGCCAGTATTCCTTGCTGAAGCTGCCGATAACCCAGTCCGGCTGCACCATACGGATAGCCCGACGCAAGGCACGGATGCCGCCGGGATCGGCGCTGTTGCGGAAGACTCCGAAATGCCTGGTGACCGGCGCGGTCTCCAGCGCCTGCGCGATCCGTCCTTGCGGATGCACCAGACAATGCACCTCCGCCCCCTGATCGGCCAGGGCGCGACTCAGGGTGATCATGTGCGTCTCCGTGCCACCACCGCCGGGGTTGGTGCCCACCCAGAGCAGGCGACGCGGAACTGCGATCAATGGTGGTCCTCATGCGTGGTCAGCAGTTGCAGGGGAAACACATGCGGCGCGTGGTGTCCGCCGACCATCACCCGTGGCAAGCCGAAGAGATCCCCACCGGGCCGGGCGCGACCCCGCCGCACGGTCACCGCGGCGGCAAAGCCGGCGCGCCGGACCGCCTCCTGCTCGCGCGGCCCCGCCGCACCGTAGGGATAACAGAACTGGGTCACCGGCACCGCCAAAAGCCCTTCCAGCTCGCGCTTGGATCCTGTCACCTCGTCGTCCAACTCGGGCTCACTCAGTTCCGGCAAATGGGGATGATGGCGGCTGTGCGCCCCGACCTCCATCCCGGCATCCCGCCATCGGCATAATTCATTGAGGTTCATCAGTGGCTTATGTGTGCCAAGCTGCTGCGCATCCCAATGATTGTCGGTACCGATGGCGGCACTCACCACGTAGCAAGTGGCGGTATATCCGTAGTGCAGCAGCACCGGCAACGCGCATTCGAAGTTATCCCGATAACCGTCGTCCAGAGTAATCACCGCTACCTTGCCCTCGCGCTCACCACGCAGATAGGGCAACGCCGCGGACATGGACAAACCGCGGTAACCCAACCAGTGCAGCAGCGCCATCTGCCGCGCAAAGCGCCGAGGCGAAACATAGAGTCCACGCAGCCCGACCCCTTTCGGGGCCACCGCTATGTTGTGGTACATCAGAATGGGAACCGGCTTCACGCGGGCGGATCGAGATGTACGGTATGGCGGACCACATAAGTCTTTTTATCCTGAGACTCATGGTAGACGCGCACCAGCATCTCGCCGAGGATGCCGGTATTGAGGAATTGCAACCCGGCGAGGAAAAACAGCACACCGGCAATCAGCATGGGGCGTCCGGAAATCGTAGCGCCATAGCCAAATTTATCCACAAAAAGATATAGCAGCATGGCCGAACCGCTGCTCAGGAGGATCAATCCGATCACCCCGAAAAAATGCATGGGCCGCTGACTATAGCCCAGGAAAAACTTGACGAAGAGCAGATCCACCAGCACCCGGAAGGTACGGGTGATGCCGTATTTGCTGTGCCCCGCCCGGCGCGGATGGTGCCGTACCGGCACCTCGACGATGCGATCCGTATAAGTCAGGGTGGAAAGCCAGGCCGGGATAAAGCGATGCATTTCGCCATACAGGCGCACCCCCTTGATCACCGAGGCCCGATAGGCTTTGAGGGTACAGCCATAATCGTGCAGATAAACCCCGGTGAGGCGGCGAATCAAATGATTGGCAATCCGCGACGGCATTCTGCGCAACAACAGACCATCCTGCCGGTTTTTCCGCCAGCCGGCCACCACGTCCAGATTCTCCTCCAGCAGACGCCGCGCCAGAGGCAGGATATCTTCCGGATCATTTTGCAGATCCGCATCCAGGGTCACGATCACCTCGCCCAGGGCAGCGTCGATCCCCGCCTGCATCGCCGCTGTCTGCCCGAAATTCCGTTGCAAGTGGATGACCTTGAAACGCGGGCCGCGCGCCTCCGCCTCCCGGTCCAGCGCGGCGGCACTCCCGTCCCGGCTGCCGTCATCGACGACGATCACTTCGGCGTCGGTGTCTCCCAGGGCGTTGCCGAGGGCCGCACAAAGCGATGAGACATTGTCGATCTCGTTGTAGAGCGGGATCACGACGGAAACCAGGGCCATTTATCGCTCCCAGTGCCGAAGCAAGGCGCGGGTAGCGGCCGCGGGGTCCTGCGCTTCGAGAATGCCGGAGAGCACCGCCACACCCCGTGCACCTGCCGCCAGCGCCTCCGGCACCCGTGCCGCCGTCATTCCGCCGAGCGCAATGAGGGGTAGAGAAGACTCAGCGGCCATCGCCGCGAAAACCCCGGGTCCCAGAGCCTCCGTATCCGGATGGCTGGAAGTGGGGAAAATCGGCGAGAGAAAGGCATAACGCGCGCCCAGACGCGCCGCCTGTTGCAAGCCCGCAGCGTCATGGCAGGATACCCCGAATGCCTCATCGGGTTTTACGCCCGCGTCTGACTGCGCCTGGGTCAGGTGACGACCGGTCCTTGGCCAGCCGGGCAAGGGGTCGGGATGATTGAGGTAGACCTGCACACCCCCCGCCAACGCCCCGGCGCATAGTGCCGCCAACACGTCAGCGCTGGAGCCGTCAGGCACCGCTTTGCAGCGCAACACCAGCCAGCGCAATCCGGCATCAAGGGCCGCCTCGAGTGCGCGCCGGAAATCGGGCAGGGGCAACCTTCCCGGATCCGCAATCAGGCAGAGGGGCGGCTGGGGCAGAGCCTCCGCCAACACGTCCGCAGTCAGACGGAGGTTCGCGGGGAGACACTCCAGCGCCGGGATCTCCCAAGGAAAAAGCCAGCGTACTTCCTGTCCCTCGCGACCATGGGCCGTGCCCGTCCAGTGCCGCACCCGGTAGAAATGCACGCGCACCGTCCGTTCCGGATAGGTATATTCCAGCACCCGGAAGGGTTCCGGCGCGGTTACCGTAACCCCCAACTCTTCCCAGAGTTCCCGGACCAGCGCCTGTTCCGGCGTTTCGCCGGGATCGACCTTGCCGCCGGGAAACTCCCAGAACCCCGGCCAGGGCTTGCCCTCCGGGCGCAGTGCAACCAGCAGGCGCCCGAAGGCGTCTTCAATGATTCCGGTTGCGACGGGAACGGTAGGCATCAGCTACGGTAATCGGCATTGATACGTAC
>JAJZKJ010000291.1 GCA_021804195.1 Acidobacteriota bacterium | reverse complement strand
CTATATGCGCACTGATTCATTGAATCTTTCCCGCGGAGGAAGTCTTCAGCGGCGATTGGCCCGTTCCCGACGAAGCCGGGACCAGCTCCAGCACCGCGGAATTCAGACAGTAGCGGCGCTGCGTCGGTGGCGGTCCGTCGTCGAACACGTGGCCTAGGTGCGCCCCGCAGCAACCACATTGCACTTCGGTGCGGGTCAGCCCGCCGGTGTGATCGACGCGCTCCACCACCGCCTGGGGCGTTACGGGGTTCTTAAAGCTCGGCCAGCCCGTGCCGGACTCGAATTTGCTTTCCGAATGGAACAAAGCTGATCCGCAGCAGGCGCAGCGATAAAGGCCGGGGACGGTGCTGTTCCAGTACCGGCCCGTAAACGCCCGCTCCGTGCCGGCCTGGCGGGCAATGCGATATTGTTCGGGCGTAAGGCGGCGGCGCCATTCGGCGTCGCTCCGGCTCCGCCAATACGCAGCGCCGCAGGCGCTGGATGCCTCCGCCGCATCGGGCCTGGCGCCCAGCGGGTTCGCACAGGTTGGTTGTGGTGTCATGGCAAAAACCCTACGCTCCGCTTTGGTCCGGTTGGTCCAAGTCTAAGCTCGCAACAGGCGTTTGAGTAGAACATTATAGCTCGTCCTTTTGCCAATCGGCGCTCCTGTAGGGAAACGGGGAGACGCTGTCCGGTACGTCGGGGGTGTGGCCGGATTTCTTGGCGAACGCCGGCCCGCAGCGATAGCGCCAAGCCCCCAACGTCTTTGCGGCGGCATTCATGCCGCCCGTGGATATGTCCCGCCCCAAAATCCGGCCACCCTCTGCGTTGGCACGTCCCGGCGAAAACGCTTGACCATTCGGCGCTGTTTCGTTAAGATAAGTATAGTCTCCGAAGACGGCGCTACTGGCTGTCCGGTGGAACGAACCGGCGGTACAGGGCGGAAAGTAAGTTATTTTGGCTTGACTCGGCTGGCGAGGCTTGGAAGAAGGTCTTAAGACCAGATTCCAACCAAAGCGGAGGGAGAAAAGCTCGCTAAGCCGCTAATCGGCCAGCTCCGGTGGTGCAACCGGTATGTGCCGCGGTCCGTTGAAGTTGGATCGATAGAGCAGCGCGACGATTGGTAATCCAAATGAATCAGCAAGGGTTCTGTGGCTACAGGTCATGCGATAGCCAGTGGCCGGGGGCGTTTTTCCCCGGCGCTGTGCCAGCTTCGCCATGCCGCCGGCGCGAGAGCCAGGGTGCTGGTCTGCCTCGGGCCGGCGGCGCCGCGACAAGGCGCGTCGTTACCCGATGGGGATCCCGGCGCGCCGGGATCGCCTGCCCGCGTCTGATTTAATCTATTCAACATCCATTCGTCGTCCTCTGGTGGCCTTTCCTCAACGCAGGTCAAGCCTCCCCGGTCGGGCGTTGACCGGCAGCGGTGCGCCTGGTTCCTAACCGCGAGGGTAACCATGTTCGTGTTAACCATGACCTTCTTACGGAGCCTGCTCCGGCCCTGGGTCGCCGCGCCTGCTCCGCCGGGGTTTCTGACGACCGCGGCCCTTAGGTGGACCCCTGCCGCGCTGCTGGCGGGCGTGGCGGGCGGGCTGCTGCTCGGCGGGCTGCTGGCGGTTCTGGCCATTGGCTGGCGGCGGCGCGGGGCGTTGAACCGCGCCCGGGCCGAAGCTGAGCGAATTATTTCCGAAGCCCAGCGTCGCGCGGCGGAAGCAGCCCGACAGGCGGAAATCGACACCCGCGCCGCGACCCTGAAAATGCGCGAACAGGCGGAACGCGAGGTGGAAACCTTGCGCGAGGAGCTGCGCAACCTGGAGCAGCGCCTCTTGAAACGCGAGGACCTGCTCGATCAAAAGCTCGATACGCTTTCGGCCAAGGAGAAAAACCTGGCGGCGCTGGAAACCTCCCTGTCCGAGCGGAACCAGGCCCTGGCGGCCAAAGAGCAACAGTTGGAGCAGGTTCATGAACGTGAAAAAACACTCCTGCTGCGGATCACCAATTTATCGCCGGAGGAAGCGCGACAACTGCTGCTGAAGCGCTTCACGGACGAGGTTCGTCACGAGATGGCCGCCCTTCTGGCGCGCGAGGAAGACCAGGCCAAAGAGGAAGCCCGCCAGCGCGCCACCAACGTCATGCTTCAGGCCATGCAGCGCTATGCCGCCGAAGTCACCAGCGAAGGCACTACCAAATCCATCGCCATCCCCAGCGATGACATGAAGGGGCGCATCATCGGGCGCGAGGGGCGGAATATCCGCGCCTTCGAACAAGCCACGGGGGTGGATGTGATCATTGACGACACGCCGGGCATGATCACGGTAAATTGCTTTGATCCGATCCGGCGCGAAATCGCGCGGCTGACCATGGAAAAACTGATCTCCGATGGCCGGATTCATCCCGCCCGGATTGAAGAGGTGACGGAAGCAACGCGTCGGGAAATGGAAAACCAAATCCGCCAGTTGGGCCGCAAGGCGGTCTTGGAGGCCAACATCAGCGGACTGCACCCGAAGATCATGGAGCTGCTCGGGCGGCTGCATTATCGCACCAGCTACGGCCAAAACGTGTTGCGCCATTCCATTGAAACCGGCTTTCTCGCCCAGATGATTGCCGATGAGCTGCGCCTGGATGGCGCCCTGGCCCGCCGGGCAGGGCTGCTGCATGATATTGGCAAAGCCCTGGATCACGACCAAGAAGGCACGCATCCGGCCTTGGGCATGGAGTTTTGCCGCAAGTTCAACGAGCCGGAGGCGGTGCTCAACGCCATCGGCGCTCATCATAACGATCTGCCTGCCACGACGCCGTATACGCCGATTGTGATGGCCGCCGACGCTATCAGCGGGGCCCGGCCCGGGGCGCGACGCGAGTCCCTGGAGCGCTACATGAAGCGCCTGCGCGACTTGGAGACCCTGGCCGTCGGCGTGCCGGGCGTGCGCCAGGCGTTTGCCATTCAAGCCGGGCGCGAAGTGCGGGTAATTGTTGATCCGGAGCGCTGTGACGACGCCGGAGCGCGGCTCATCGCCCGCGACCTGGCCATGCGTATCCAGAACGAATTAACTTTCCCAGGTGAAATTCGCGTCACGGTGCTCCGCGAAGTTCGGGCCGTGGAAGTGGCGCGTTAAGTGGCAACGCCGAATGTCCTTGGCTCGCCCGCGGCGCTGGCTGGTTGCCTCCCGCCGCCAGCACAGCGCGAAGTGCGGTGGCTTGTCCGCTGGTTCGGCGGCACAGCGGAGTGTGTCCACCGTGGCCGATCTTCGACCGACTACGGTTTCATTCCGCTTTCTTACTTAGTGTTATAGTATTAGCCAGCGGCTAAAAGGCCGATCGATGCCCGTGGATAGGATAAAATAATGGCAAGAACGGTGGAAAAAAGTAATGCGGCTTTGGTGATAGTGGAGTCGCCGGCGAAGGCCAAAACCATCAACAAATACCTTGGTCCAGGCTATGTGGTAAAAGCGTCGCTGGGCCATGTGCGTGATCTGCCCGAACGCGATATTGGCGTCGATGTGGAGCATGATTTCGCACCTACGTATGAAATTCTTTCCAGCCGGTTGCGCGTCGTCAATGAGTTAAAGACCGTGGCCCGTCAGGCCAAAGCGGTCTACCTGGCGACGGATTTGGATCGCGAAGGGGAAGCCATTGCCTGGCATTTGACGCACGCTCTGAAGTTGCCGGAGAGCGCGGTTCGGCGTGTGATTTTCAACGAAATCACGCGCAGCGCCATTCAGAAAGCCTTCGACCACCCCGGCCGGATTGATCTGGATAAAGTCCACGCTCAACAGGCACGGCGGATTCTGGATCGGCTGGTTGGCTACAAAGTTTCGCCGCTGCTCTGGAAGAAAGTGGCGCGCGGTCTTTCCGCCGGACGCGTGCAAAGCGTGGCCGTTAAATTAATTGTCGATCGGGAGGCTCAGATCGATGCCTTTATTCCAGAGGAATATTGGCGACTCCAGGCGATCTTTACGACGAACCTCGCCGCTACGCGCGAGCTGGCCCGCCAGTGGTCCGCTTTCCTTGGTGAAGGGGAAGAGGTAGCGCCAGAGGATGACACCGATTCCGCCGTTGCGGCAACTGCGCCCTCTGCGGAGCGCCAGCGTGCATGGTTACAGGAAAACCAGGCGTTTCGCGCTGATTTGATTGAATTTGATGGGCGAAAATTTGATCC
>JAJZKJ010000004.1 GCA_021804195.1 Acidobacteriota bacterium | reverse complement strand
CCCGGGGCCGGGCCGTGAGCACTTCCATCTGCGCATTCCAGCTTTCCACCTGATCCTGCAGGTTCAGCGCGACGATGCCGACGCGCACGCTTTCGACGATATTTTCATTAAATTCCTTGAGCTGTTCGAATTGCCGCGCTTTGGCCCGCAGCCGTTCGTGCAGACCGGCATTTTCCAGCGCCACGGCCAAATGTCCCGCCAGGGTGCGCACCAGATCCACATCGCCGCTGGAAAGATAATCGCCCGTCTGGGTGCGCCCCAGCCCCAGCACCGCCAGGGTCTGGCCGCGGCTCTGGCAGGGCAGATAGTAATGCAGATCGAGCCAGGCGGGAGTGGGGCCGGCCGGGCGGGGGTTTTCGAAAAATAATCCCGCGGCCGGCAGCCGGTCGAGAAAATCCAGGGACGCCGGAGGCTGGCCGGAAAATCCCCGGCAGCCGGCCAGCTTCCAGCCGGCGCCACCGGCGGCTTCGGGCAGAAACAGCGCCACCCGCTCCAGTTGCAGGGTGCGGCCCAACTGCTCGAGCACGCCGGCGATTAATTTTTCCTGATCGTGCTCGGCGCTGATCTGGCGGGCGAGTTCGGCCAGCGCCTCGCGATAATCATAGCGGCGCGGATCAAACCAGGCGGTCAGCCGGCCCTGAATCCGGTTCTTCACCGGCTCAAACAGCAGCGCCGCCAGCACGATGGCCAGCACCAGCCCCAGACTGCCCGAATGCGGCAGACGGGTCCGCACCAGCGCCGCAATCAAGCCCACCACGGCGAAATCCGCGCCCAGAACAATCAAGGTCGCCAGCGTGTAGGCCAGTCCGCGGCGGAACAGCACATCGGTATCCATCAGCCGGTAACGGATAATGGCGTTGGCGAAGGTGATGGGAATCAGCACCAGGCCGGCAATGGCCCAGACGCCGCTGACGCGGGGCCAGCCCAGGGTATACGGCGCCACATAAAACAGCACGAACGGCAGCGTGGCGATCAGCATGCCGCGGGTGATCCACTTCATCTGCTGGCGCAGCGCGGTTTGTCCGGCGTGGCGATAGCTGTGCCAGAAAACTCCGGTCGCCAGCAGAAAATAAATTCCCAAATATCCGTAGTCGAGCCGGTTGCTCCAGGCCAGCGTGTGGGCTTGTGCGCCCCAGTCCCCGGTGGCCAGCGCCACTTGCCATAAGCCCAGGAGCAGGGCCGGGGCATAGAGCAGCGCGGCCAACTCGGGCAAACGCTCCAGCATGCCCTTGCGGCGGGGAAAGCTGCAGGCAAAATGCAGCAACAGCGCCGGAGCCAGCAGCGTGGCGGCGATATTGCCCCAATACAGAATCCAGTCAAATCCGTTCAGTTTGCCGGTGTAATGAAAGCTGTAAAGTACAAACGAGGCCAGGCAGAACCAGTAAAAATGCAGGGCTTTGTGGGCCGAAGAACGGCGCAGCAGCACAAACAGCCCGATCACCAGATACAGCAGGCCGATCAACTCTTCATAGCTGTAGCGCAGCCGGTGTCGCGGCAGGGCCGTCAGCCATACCCAGGCCTGCCGCAGTTTGCCCTTATGCACCAGGGCATAGCGCAGCCAGCCGCCCACCCCGGCGGCATACCAGGCATGCATTAACTGGTGCTGGCGCCAGACCGGCTGTTCGCCAATGGCCACCAGCCAGTCGCCGGCGCGAATTCCGGCTTTCCAGGCCGGGCTTTGCTCGGGCACCCGGGCCGCGCGTAATCCATTTGAGGTTTTAACCCAGCGAACCTGGTCGGTCGGGTTACGCCACTTCCACTGCTGCCGCACTCCCACCACCGCCAAACCCAGCAAAACCAGCGTAATGACCATGACGCCGCTGATCCGACCGGACATCGAATTGCGATTGGGTTGTCGGTTTTCCAAGGCAGGGTTCATGAATGCAAACTTCGCCTCGCTTTATCCTGCACGTCCACTGCCAGCCCCAAGGCAGAAGGATGAATTCAATAATGCCTTTAAAAACATCCCTTTACAAATACAGTGGAGAATAATTTCCCGAAGATTCACAATTCCATATTGAAAATCCCAATAAATGTAACCAATTTAAAAATGGAAGCTTACCCCGCCACGCAACGTGCGTGCCGACTGCAGCAGATAAATAAGCTGTCCATCCTGAGTGACAACGGGGACATAACCCTGGGCCAGCAGATTCTGCATTTCGAGCAGCATGTCCATTTTCCCGCCCCAGCCGGGAATCATGGACGGCAGCGGCTGGCGCAAAAACATATTGGCGTAGGGTTGGCGGTTTAAGCCGGCATAAGGCGCAATGGGGGTGAGGGCATACGCCGGAGCGGTGGCATAACTGCAGCGCCAGCGGGTATGCGACCAGGGCACGATGCCGGACCAGATCACAAAATACGACGTGCCCGATTTATTTTTGAGCAGAGAACTGATGTCGGCGGCGCGCATGGTCTGCCGCGCCACGCCGAGCGTGGGCCCGGAAGCCAGGCCGGCGGTGATTTTCATGCCGCCGCCGAGCTGCTGCGTGAGCTGGATCAGTTCCCCGCTGCCCGCATAAGCCCCGCCATTGGCGCTGAACAGATTCGAATACACGTCGGGCAGAATGGCGCCCGCGCTCAGCAGCGGCTGCGGCGGGCCGCCCTGCCAGCTGCCATTGACCACGGCATGCAGAAACCGGTCGTGATACCACGCCGCTTCCAGACCCGTGGTGGGAGTCAGCATGGCGGTCAGCGAGATCTGCTGATGGCTGGCGCTTTCCATTTCCGGCCGCCCTTGCCATACGCTGAGCCGCGGCGCCGGATTGGCCAGTTCAAGGCCGCCATTCTGATCCCAGGCCGCGGGCGGTGGCGCGGCCACATATTGATATTTCAGCTTGAGACCATGCCGGAACCGGTAAGCCAGGCCCACGTAGGGATTGATCTGATGCAGAGTCCGGCTGGCGGCCAGCGCGCTGATGGCCGCTCCATACGCGAAGCTGAGCCGGTGCGTGATCTGCCATTGATTGCCGTACTGCAGCGTGTACAAGCGCATTTCCGGCGAAGCCACAAAAAGCGGAGCGGCGATCTGGCGCATTTCGAACTGCAGATGGCCGATGCCATCCCAGGCGCCCTGCGGGGTCAGGTCGGTTTCAAGGGAGGCATTGGCGCCGGGGTTCAGACCGCTCGCCATGCCCATATCTCCCCGGAAGCCCAGCAGGAGGTTGTCGGCCAGCATGGTGTTGAGATCAAAACTGGTGGCCAGCGGCGAAGATCCGCTGAATGCCTGCCCGCCGGTGCCCGCCAGCATGCTGATTTGGCCATTGACCCGGCGCACCCGGTCCGGTGCGCCGGTCTGGGCGCCGGAGCGGAGCTGTAAGATCGGGCGCTGGGCCGCGGTTTCCCGCAGCAGCCATTTATAATGTCCTAGCCCACCCGCCGGTTTCCGTCCCGGCCGCAATTTGCGCAGCCGTAATTGAAGAAGCAGGGGTTCCCCGGCCCGCACCCGAATCCGCCGGCTGGCCCAAAGCCCCGGCGCCGCGGCCTGTAACAAATAGACGCCGGGCGGGATGGCGGCAATTAAAAAAGCGCCGCTCGGACTGCTGACGCCGCGCCACCCGGGGCCGCTGGATAAGCTGCGCAAGCGCACGCTCGCCCCGCCCCAGGGACGGCCTTGAACTCCGGTGACCACCCCCAGCAGCCGCGCCATGGGCGGCGCCGATCCGGCATGCGCCGCCAGGGGAAACCAAGCCATCGTCGCCAGCATGGCCAGTGTCAGGACTTGAACCCGGCGGAAAGCGGGCAGACAAAAATTCCGCATTGCGTGGGGGGCGGGTTGCCTCTCGCGCCCGCTTCCGCATCCGGGGTTGCGTCTGGCGGTTAAGGGCATCTTCGATCGCTGCGTCCCTATCGGACTAAGGCGATTATTTCACAAAAAAAGTCGCCTGGGGCGAAATGGTCTGATGATCCAGATTATCCGTCACCTGCACCTGCAATTCATAGGCTCCGGGGCTGAATCCCTCCAGCGGAAGGGTTTTTTCCAGGGTCATCTGCTCGGCCGCGTTGCTCATCTGCTGCGCCTGTTCGACATGGGAAAAAATCAGCTTGTGGGTGGCGGCGTTGAGGATTTTCCAGTCAATGGTGGCGGACGGCTTGTGGGTCGTCTGGCTGACCTTCAGATTGTAGAGCTGCATGTAAATGCCCATGGACTGGCTGCGGCGGAAATGATCGCCGACCACCGGCATGACCTTGGTATTGCCGATGATGAACTGGCCGGCGCCCACATCCTGGCTGGGAACCCGCTCGATTTCGTCGGCCAGCATGATGGTCGAGCTTTGCAGCTTGTGATCGCTGAACTGCGGCACCACAATGCCCCGGCGCAGGGTGCCCATTTTATTGGGACTGTTCACGTCTTTCAGCGCCAGATCCACTTTGTAGCGCCCGGGCCGGAGCAGGGCGCCGTACCAATAGCGGGCGCTCTGGTGCAGATATTGCGGCAGCAGTTCCTGGGGAATGTTCAAGTCCACCACATGCTCAAAGGTCTGCACCGTGCGTCCGGTCAGGGTTGAAATGCGGCCCAGGATATTGATGCGGCTCTGCTGCACGCCATTTTTCTCGCGGAAGGTCATGTCCCGGTCCGCGATCTGAATGGTAAACGGCACCAGCACCGTATCATCCGTCACCTTGACATAATCGGCGCGGAACTGGAACGGCAGCAGGTGGTAGTTGATGTTTTTGTTGATCACCGACTCCAGATCTTTAAATTTGATCTTGGGCGGGCGGAAAATTTCGGCGTATTGCTCCAGCCGCGAAAATTCGCTGTCGCGCTCGGGCACAAAGCCACCGGGCGTACCGGAGCAGGTGGTGCCGTTGGTCTGGGTGAAGCGGCTCATTTGCGAGGTCAGGCCCATCTGTTCGTACATCGTGGGGTCGCCGTTGGGCACCTCGTTCAAGGCGTCCTTGGCGCAGGGATCCATGGTCAGCTTGTAATCCCCGCACATGCATTGATCCACAAACTCCAGCTTCACCTCGGTGCCGATGCGGGGCAGGTAGTGATAGATCCAGTCCACCCAGGGATAGGTTTCCGCTGTCCCGCCGCCCATCCATTGCGGCCGCACCCAGGGACCGCCGTCGGGGTGGGCATCAATTTCGTTGGGTTTGCCGTACATGATCCAGATGCGGCCGCGATCGGTGCGCCAGCCGGGCTCGCCGTTGGCGAAATGCGCGTCGGCATAGGCGATCCGCCGGTAATATTGCTCCTTGAACGAGTTATAGGGTGAATCCGGATCGGGGTTGCGGCGCTGCCAGAAGGCCTCGATGAACTGATCCCGTTCTTCGTTGGTGCGCAGTTTGAGAAAAGCTTCGCGCTCGGCCGGGGTAATAATGTAAGTTACATCCTGATTCAGCCATTTTTTATAATATCCGTTGAGCTCTTTTTCCAGCCGCTTGCGGCGGCGCTCTTCCTGGCGGTAACTGCGATGCTGGTGGCGGGGATTGATGGCCTGCTGGGCGGCGGCGAGCCCCGCGCCGGCGAGCCAGAGCAGCCCCCAACTGATTACCGCGCGAGTGCGCCGCGCGCGGGCGCTCGATGCTTGCATCATGGATTTCCTGCTTGCCTAAATTGTAGGTTTGGCGCCGCGCCGGGTCAAGCGAATTCCCCGCTTCGGCTTGCGCCTGAAACAGCGCGCGCACCCGGATTTCGGAACGCCGCAAGACGGCATCTATGCGTTCGCCGGCGGCGGAATGTTTCGCCGCCGGCGAAACATTCCCGGGCCGGAGAACGTACTGGAATTTACGGGAACTGCCCGCGGGGTGGTTTTGCGCACCGCGGGCGTTTTCCTCCTGACAATTATTATGACGCGCCGTAAACTTTTAATCCTTCTGGCCGTGGTTCTGGTGCTGGCCGGAGTCCTGGTCTTTTCCATCCTGCGCCGCGATCGCGGCGTGGTCGCGGTGCAGGTGGCGCCGGTGGAGCAAGGCAAATTGGTGGCCCGGGTCACCGCCTCGGGCGCCATTAAACCGAAAAATTACGCCGATGTCAGCGCCAATTCCATTGGCCAGATCACGCATTTATACGTGCATGAAGGCGAAAAGGTGCGGGCCGGGCAGAAACTCGCCGAGTTGTGGAACGTGCAGCAGCGGGCGGCGGTTGCCGCGCAGCAGGCCAACCTGCTGAATCTGCAGGCCCAGCTGCGGGCCCAGCAGGCGGCGCTGGCCACCAATCTCGCCACCCTGCGCCAGAGCCAGGCTTCGCTGCGCCAGCAGCAGGCCAACTGGCGGCGCTATCAGTCGCTCTATCATGCCGAGTTGGTGTCCCGCTCCGATTACGATACCGCTGAGGAAAGCTGGCGTTCGGCGGTGGCGCAGGTCAATGCCGACCGCGCCCGGGTGGCGCAAAGCCGGGCCACGGTGCGCGGCGCGCAAAGCCAGATCCGCCAGGCGCGGGCAACCTTGCGCTCTTCCCAGGATGCCCTGGGGCTGACCATCTACACCAGCCCGCTCAGCGGCGTCGTCACCTATCTGCCGGTGCATGTGGGCGACACGGCGGTGATGGGAATTCAGAATTCTCCCGGCAGCGAGTTGATGGAAATCGCCAACCTTTCCGTCGTCACCGCGCATTTGCAGGTGGATGAATCCGATATCGCGCATGTGCATGACGGCGAGCCCGCCGTGGTGGATATTGACGCGTTCCCCCACCGCCATTTTCACGGCGTGGTCACCGAAGTCGGTGACACCGCGCTGTTGCAATCCACCGGCCAGGCGGCCACCACTTCGGGCGGCGCGGCCAGCCAGGAAGCCAAGAATTTTAAAGTCGTGGTGACGCTCAATCACCCCCCCAAGGGCATTCGCACCGGCCTGTCCTGCACCGGCCACATCATTACCGCCGTTGCCCCGGCGGCGATTTACGTTCCCATCCAGTCCATTGTGGAGCGCGATCCGGCCCAACTGGCGGGCCATCCGGCGCCGGCGGCCGCGCCCGGCACCGCCGCGCCGCCGGCCAGGCTGGTGCAGGGCCTTTTTGTGATTCAAAACGGTCGGGCGGTGTTTGTGCGCGTGCACACCGGCGTGGCCAGCGAAGACGATATCCAGATTCTGAACGGCGTGCGGTCCGGCCAGCAGGTGGTCACGGGACCATACTCGGCGCTGCGCACGCTCAAAAATCACGCCCGCATTAAAATCCAGGCCCTGCCGGCGGCTTCATCCGGCCAGACCAGTAACGGCTAAACCGCGGCCGCGCGGTTTACCATGGAGACAGCGGCCGCGAGCGGCCGAAGAGTGAACCCTCATGCCCAGCACTTTGACTCAATCCGCCGTCACCCACCCGCCGGATGCCGCCGCGGCCGCCATCATCCGCACCGAAGACCTTTGGAAAATTTATGAAATGGGAGCCGAGCAGGTGGCGGCGCTGCGGGGCGTGAATCTGCACATTGCGCGCAACGAGTATGTGGCCATCATGGGACCTTCGGGCTCGGGCAAGAGCACGCTGATGAACCTGATCGGGTGCCTGGATTCGCCCAGCCGCGGCCAGTACTGGCTCAATGGCCAGCAGGTCAGCGCCATGCCCGATGACGATCTGGCCTACATCCGCAACCGCGAGATCGGCTTTGTGTTTCAGACCTTTAATCTGCTGCCCCGCGCCACCGCCCTGCACAACGTCGAACTGCCGCTGATTTATGCCGGCATCGGCACGGAAGAGCGCGCCCAGCGCGCACTTGAAGCCCTGCGCCGGGTGGATCTGGAGCCGCGCAAAAATCACCGCCCCAATGAACTCTCCGGCGGCCAGCGCCAGCGCGTGGCCATCGCCCGCGCCCTGGTCACCCGGCCTTCGCTGATCCTGGCCGACGAGCCCACCGGCAACCTCGACAGCACCACCAGCAAGGAAATCATGGCCCTCTTCGACCGGCTCTGGGAAGAAGGCAACACAATTGTGCTGGTCACCCACGAGCACGATATCGCCGAATACGCCCACCGCGTGATTTATATCCGCGACGGCCAGGTGGCCGATGACAAGCCCACCGCGCGCGCCCGGCCGCGCGCGTAGCGGCTTTGGATTGCGCGGCAATTCTGGCTCTGCGTTTCTGCTATGCATTTTAAGGAGGCCATCAGCGTCGCCCTCGACACCCTGCGGGCCCACAAGCTGCGCAGTTTTTTGACCCTGCTGGGGGTGATCATTTCGGTCTGCACTCTGGTCGCCGTCATTGCCCTGGTCCAGGGCGTGAACCTCTATGTGGCCACCAAAATCGGCCGCCTGGGGCTGAACACGTTTAGCCTGAACCAGTTTTCGCTGCACGACATGACCGACCGGCAGCGCTTTGCCCGCGCCGTGCATCGCAATCCGCCGCTGCGCATGGCGGATTACAATTATTTGCGCCACAGCGCCACCATTCCCATCGCCATCGCGGCCAGTGTCGAAAACAACTCGGGCACGCTGAAGGCCCAGGGCCAGGAAATGGATGATGTTTCGGTGCGCGGCGTAACCCCCTCCGACCTGGTGATGGAAAGCTTTCATGTCGCGCAGGGGCGCTTCATCAGCCACTTTGACGAGCAGCGCCGCACCCAGGTCGCTTTTATCGGCCCCGATGTGGTGAAGCATATCTTCCCCGGCATGAATCCGCTCGGCCGACACATTCTGGTCAATGGCTCCCAGTTCCGCGTCATCGGCGTGGCCAGCAAACAGGGCAATGTGTTTGGCAATTCGCTTGATCAGTTTGTGATGATGCCGATTTCAACTTTTCGCAAGCTGAATGGCAAACAGGCCTCCATCAACATAGGGTTTAAGGCCGGCGCCTCCGCGCTGGTGCAGCCGGCAATGGATCAGGTGCGCCTGCTGATGCGGGCGCGCCGGCATCTGGCCTACACCGCCAAGGCGAATTTTGGCCTGATCGGCTCCAGCGCGGTAATGGATTTATGGCATTCCATCACCGGCGCCATCGCCGCCGTCATGGTGGGGGTCAGCGTGGTTTTTCTGGTGGTGGGCGGCATCGTGATCATGAACATTATGCTGGCGGCGGTGACCGAGCGCACGCATGAAGTCGGCATTCGCAAAGCCATCGGCGCCCGGCGGACTGATATTCTGCGCCAGTTTCTGGTGGAATCAGCGGTGCTTTCCACGGCCGGCGGAATCCTGGGCATTCTGGTGGCCTGGCTGTTTACCTTGCTGGCCGGCCGGTTTACTCCGATCCCCTTTTCCCTGCCCTGGACGGCGGTAATCATGGCCCTGCTGGTCTCAACCGCGGTGGGCTTGTTCTTTGGCATTTATCCGGCCGGCAAGGCGGCCAGACTGGATCCGATCGTGGCCCTGCGCTCGGAAACCTGAAGCCTTGCGGCCCGCAAACTCCTCCTTCCCATGCCCACGCCCATCCAAGAAAATCTGGCCCTGGCGCTCGACACCGTGCGCAGCCATAAATTACGCTCGGCGCTGACCATGCTGGGGGTGTTTGTCGGCACCGTGACGCTGATGTCGATCGGCAGCATTCTGACCGGGCTCAATCGCAGCATCGTCAACCAGATGAAGGGCTTCGGCACCGATACAATTTTTGTTTACAAGTTTTCCCCCGGCATTCATCTCGGCCGCCTGACCCGCGCCGAGCGCATGCGCCCGCCCATCAGCCAGCGCGACATCGATGTCGTGCGGCAGATGTGCACGGCCTGCGTGGCCATTAGCCCCGAAGTCTTTCGCGATATTAATGATTATGGCGGCACGGCGGATAACGCCGTGCGCAAGGGACATGAGGTGGATTCGATTCAGTTCACCGGCGCCATGCCCGACTATCCCATCGTGCTCAACCGCACCCTGGCCAAAGGACGCTTTTTCACCCGGGTGGAAAATCAGCATCGCCGCATGGTGGTGGTGATTGGAGTTACGCTGGCGCACGCGCTCTTTCCCCATCACGCCAACCCCATCGGACACCACATTGTGATTGATGGCCAGGTCTTTCGGGTCCTCGGCGTTTATGCCCGGCAGCGGGTCGGCGGCAACGACCAGCAGGATCTGGTCGCCAATATTCCCTATTACACTTTCAACAAGCTGTTTCCCGGCGCCCAGGAGCATTTCTTCGCCGCCGCCGCCCGTCCCGGCATGATGCCCGAGGCCATGGATCAAATCCGGGAAGCGCTCCGCCGCTCCCGCCACGATGCCTGGAACGCGCCCGATAGCTTCGGCATGGCCACCGCCGACAGTATCATCAAGCAGTTCCACGACATCACCGGCGAAATCGCGCTGGTGATCGTGGTCATCGCCTCCATCGGGTTGCTCATTGGCGGCGTGGGGGTGAT
Source organism: Acidobacteriota bacterium (assembly GCA_021804195.1). The sequence continues at coordinate 7,334 of JAJZKJ010000004.1, read as the reverse complement.
GAACATCATGCTGGTGTCGGTCACCGAGCGCACCCGCGAAATTGGCATCCGTAAAGCCATCGGCGCCCGCCGCGCCGACATTATCCAGCAGTTTCTTTCCGAGGCCATGACGCTCACCGGCCTGGGCGGATTGCTTGGGATTGTGGGCGGCTGGCTGATCAGCCTGTTGCTCAACCTGGCCTTGCCGAATTTGCCTTCCTCGGTGCCGTTGTGGGCGGTGGTAGTGGGCTTTTGCGTTTCCGTCGGCATCGGCCTGTTTTTTGGCATGTTCCCCGCCGTCAAAGCCGCCCAACTGGATCCGATCGTGGCCCTGCGGCACGAATAAATAAACAAATAAACCTTCGCGGTTCACGGCAGCTTACGCCGAGGCGCTGAGCAGCGGCTGGAAGCTTTCAAATTGCATCTCGCCATGAGGACCGATCACGGTATGGCGCTGGTTCAGCTTCGCATCCAGGCTGGGATAATCGGCGCGCCAATGCGCGCCGCGGCTTTCGCGCCGGTGCAGCCCGGCGCGCAGCAGCAATTCCGCCAGCGGACGCAGGCTGTTCCATTCGCGGCCGGCGGCGCCAGGCGCGGACACATGCCGGGGCTGGGACTGGATCCAGGCAAGGGTCTGCCGCATCACGTCGCCGTCCCGTAGCACGCCCGCGGCCTGCGCCATGCGTGTCCGGAGTTGCGCCAGTTGGGCCTGAATCTGTTCCACCGGCCACTCCGCGGTTTCATGCCGGCCGGGGAGCGCAAGAGGCCAATCGGGCGAGGCCGCGGAAATCGGGCTGGGCTCGCAGCGAGCCATGGCGCGGGCGGCACGATAACCGAAGACCAGGCCTTCCAGCAGCGAATTGCTGGCCAGCCGGTTGGCGCCGTGGACTCCGCTGCAGGCGGCTTCGCCGGCGGCGTAAAGTCCCGCCAGGCTTGATTGCCCTTCCTGATCGGTGCGGATGCCGCCCATGGCATAATGCGCGGCCGGGCGCACCGGAATCCGATCCCGCTCAAGCGCCAGTCCCCAGCCCTGGCATGCGGCGTAAATGCCCGGGAAACGCCGTTCCAGAAACGTTCGCGATAAATGGGTTAAATCCAGATAGACAGCGGCTTCGCCGCTGCGCGCGAGTTCCTGCGCGAGGGCGCGCGCGACCACGTCCCGCGCCGCCAGTTCACCGCCGGGAACGCCAGCGAGAAAACGCTCTCCCGCCCGGTTCACCAGCCGCGCGCCTTCGCCCCGCAAGGCCTCGGAGAGCAAATATGCCGGCGCTCCGGGCAGCGCCAGCACGGTGGGATGAAACTGCACAAACTCGAGATCGGCGAGTTCGGCCCCGGCCGCGTGGGCCATCATGGGACCATCGCCGGTCGCCATCGCGGGGTTGGTGGTGGCGGCGAATAACTGGCCCATGCCGCCGGTGGCCAGCAGCACCGCGCGGGCCGGCTGCGCGTGCTCTCTGCCCGCGGCATCGCGCCAGATGACGCCCACGCAGCCCAATTCCTGCGGCCGCGGTCCGAGCCAGATGCGGGTAAGACCGGCGGGCGCAAGAATCCGGATATGGGCATGGGCGCGGGCGCGGGCCTCCAGCACGCGGGCGATCTCGCGCCCGGTGGCGTCACCCTGGGCATGCAGAATGCGGGCCCGGGAGTGCGCCGCCTCTCGCCCCCGGGCCAGCAAATGGGTCAGCGGTTGCCGGTCGAATTGCGCGCCCCAGGCCACCAGTTCGCGCACCCGCGCCGGGCCTTCGGAAACCAGCACGCGCACGGCTTCCGGTTCGCACAATCCCGCGCCGGCCGCCAGCGTGTCTTGTTCGTGCAGCTCAAGCGTATCGTCATCGCCCCAGGCCACGGCGATGCCGCCTTGCGCCTGCCGGGTGGCGGAATCCTCCAGGCCGGACTTGGCCAGCACGATCACCGGCGCCTGCTCGGCCAGCTCCAGCGCCGCCCGCAGCCCGGCGATGCCGCCGCCCGCAATCACGAAAGGATGCATAGGGTTTTAAACGGCCAGTTGCAGCATGCGGTCCAGCGCGAGCCGCGCCGCGGCCCGGTTCGCCTCCGGCACCGTAATCACGTTCACCGCCTGGCCCGCCAGCAGTTGTTCCAGTGTCCAGCAGAGATGAGCCGGCGTGATGCGGAACATGGTGCTGCACCAGGGACAGCCGGCGGCATCGAGATGCAGCACCGTGCAGTGAGGATTTTCCCGCGCCAGCCGGTGCACCAGATGCACCTCGGTGCCTACCGCCCAGACGCTGCCCGCCGGCGCCTGCGTGATCTGGCGAATGATGAATTCCGTCGAACCGCTCAGATCGGCCCGTTGCACCACTTCAAAAGGACATTCCGGATGCACCAGCACCTTGACCCCGGGATAATCCGCCCGCGCCTGCTCCACATGCCGGGGCTGGAAGCGTGCATGCACGGAACAATGCCCCTGCCAGAGCCAGATCCGCGTCTGCCGCAGCCGCTCCCAGGGGTTGCCGCCATAGGCTTGGCGCGGATTCCAGACCAGCATTTCATCGAGTGCCACGCCCAGATCATGCGCGGTATTGCGGCCCAGATGCTGATCGGGCAAAAACAGGATCTTCGGCTTGCGCTCCCAGGCCCAGCGCAGCACCTGACGGGCATTGGCCGATGTGCAGGTCAGGCCGCCATGACGGCCGCAGAATGCCTTGATGGCCGCCGTGGAATTGACATACGCCACAGGCAGAACTTCATCCGCCAGTTGCAGCCGTTCCAGTTCTTCCCAGGCCTGTTCCACCTGATCGAGCGAGGCCATGTCGGCCATGGAACAACCGGCTTGCAGGTCGGGCAGCAGGACTTTCTGGTGGGGCCGGCGCAGCAGATCGGCGCTCTCGGCCATGAAATGCACCCCGCAGAAAACAATATGGTCGGCCTGGCTGGCCGCCGCCTGGCGGGAAAGCTGGAGCGAATCGCCGCGAAAATCGGCGAAACGCACAACTTCATCGCGTTGGTAATGATGGCCCAGGATGACGGCTGCGCGGCCCAGCCGTTCTCGCGCCTCCGCAATGCGGCCGGCCAGGGCATGGTCGGGGTAGAGCAGATAATTGTCGAGCGTGGCGCAAGCGGCGGAAACCGCCGGCGCGGGCATGATTCCAGGACGCGGAGACGTGGCGGGGGATAGTGCGGAGGCCATGGGCTGGCCGAGAACCGGCTCTGTTTTATTTTAACAACTTCCTCGCCATCAGCGGAAACGTTCGCGTCGCGCGGAAGCAAGCGGACTCAGCAATTTCAACTGAATGGGTCACTCGGAATTTCTGTCCGGTTCCGCGCTGATGCGCAGGCTGAAGTCGGCGGCCGGGGCGGAATGGGTCAGCGCACCGGCGCTGATCGAATCCACGCCGGCCTGCGCGTACTCGCGGATGGTTTCGAGCCGGATGCCGCCGGATACCTCCAGCCGGGCGCGGCCCGCCACCCGGCGCACCGCGGCCCCGGCCTGGGCGGGAGAAAAATTATCGAGCAGAATCCAATCCGCGCCCGCCGCCAGCGCCTGCTCCAGTTCCTTCTCCGATCGGACTTCGATCTCAACCGCCAGGCCGGCCCGCGTGCGCGCCCGCGCCAGAGCCAGAGCCACGGCATTCGGTTCGGCTTCGGTTTGCATGCCGGCCAGCAGCGCCAGATGATTGTTTTTAATCAGAATGCCGCCCGCCAGATGCGGCCGGTGGTTCTGGCCGCCGCCGCAGGCAACCGCATATTTTTCCAGAGTCCGCAGCCCGGGAAGGGTTTTGCGGGTATCGAGCAGCCGGGCCCGCGTGCCCGCCGTCTGTTCCACAAATCGCCGGGTCAGGGTCGCGATGCCGCTCAGGTGCTGTACGAAGTTCAGCAAGGTGCGTTCGCAGGCCAGCAAGGCGCGAAGTTCGGCGGCGATTTCGAGCACGCATTGATCGGCGTGGGCCCAATCGCCTTCCCGGGCGCGCATGCGGATCGAGAATTCATCCGCCGGCCCGCTCTCGTTCCGCATCGCGGTCCATTCTTCCAGCACAAGCGCCGCCAGGGGCAAACCGCAAACACAGGCCTCCTGCCGGGCCAGCAGCCGCCCTCGCGCCGGCCACGGAGCGGCCGGAAAGATAGCATCCGTGGTGCGGTCATCTCCGGCATGATCTTCTTCCAGGGCGCGCCGAATCAGGGTCCGCAACTCCGGGGCATTCCAGTTGAATTCGGGTAACCGGCTGGGCATGTGTATTATTCCGTTCCCGGCATCGCCGCGGACCCCAGATCCTGCCAGCTCGCCGGTCCGGTCTGCCGCACCAGCATCAACTGCGTGAAGCGCAGCCGCCGGGAGCCTGGATATTTCGCCCACCCCGCCTGCAATCGCGGCTGTAAGGCCAGGATTTCTTCGGGCGCTTGATCATAAGCCAGCGTGAGATGGGGATGAAAGGGAAAACGTTCCAGGTGGGGATTTTCCGTGGCTTCGAGCAGGGTGCGGCGCAATTGATCCAGCCCCGCCATCCCCGCCACCACATCCAGATAGAGCACCGGCGATAGCGGCAGAAAATTCCGCACCTCGCCCAATGTCAATTCCAGCGGCAAAAAGTTCTGCGCGCGCTGGCGCAGGCGGCGCAGCAGTTCGGCATCGGGCAGCACCGGCGGCCGCCCCGGCATAAATGTGATATGCGGCCGGCGCGCCGGGACCGCGGGCACATGCGCTCGCACCAGATCGGCGATATACCGCCCGGCTTCCCCCTGTAAATATCCGACGATGGCCACATCTTCTACCATGGCGATTGACTACATAGTTCCATTCAGGGTTTGCCGCAGCAGCCATAGCGCGGAAAAGACCGCTGCCTGGCGCACACGTTCCCGCTCGCCGTGAAATCTGCGCGCCCGGACTTCCAGAACCTCATCCGGACCGGCACAGCCGAGCCAGACCGTGCCCACTGGTTTTTCCCGGCTGCCTCCCTCCGGACCGGCAATGCCCGTAATCGCCAGCCCCCAATCCGATTGATGCAACCGGCGAGCTCCACGGGCCATGGCGCGGACACAGGCCTCGCTGACCGCGCCTTCACGTTCGAGAATGGTTTTTTCTACTCCCAGCATCTCCTGCTTGACCGCGTTGGTGTAGGCGATGATGCCGCCGTTAAAAACCTGAGAGGCGCCGGGGACGCGGGTCAGGCGTTCACCCGCCATGCCGCCGGTGCAGCTTTCCGCCACCGCCAGGGTTTGCCCGCGCGCGGCCAAAGCGGAAATCACCACTCTCTCCAGGCTTTCACCCTGCGCGCTGACCAAATGCCCCGCCAATGCGGAGGCCAGCCGGTCCGCCAATTCCGCGACCTGTTCCGCCCGGCCCGCTACGTTTGGAGCGCGCAGATGCAGCTCAATTTCCCCCGGCTGCGCCGTCAGAATCGTCGTGGTGATCGCGGAATATTGGGTATAGATGGGCGCGGCGGCCTCATCCACGCGCGACTCGCCCAATTCTCCGAGCCGCAAAGTGCGGTGCAGCCAGCCCGCCGCAGGGGCGCGTTCCCGCAGCCGCGGCCGCGCTTGGTCCCGCCACATCGGCTGCAGCTCCCGCGGCGGCCCGGGCAATAGCACCAGCACCCGGCCTTCCTTTTCCCAATACTGCCCCGGCGCGGTGCCCAGCGCGTTCGGCAAGGCCGTCGCCCCGGCCAGCATCTCCGCCTGCCGCAGGTTGCGCTCGGGCATCGTGGTTTGCCGGCCGTCAAACCAGGCGCGAAGAATGCCTTCCTGCTCGGGGTCGCGGACCAGTGGAACGCCCAGCGCCCGCGCCGCGGCCGGCCGGGTGACATCATCTTCGGTCGGCCCCAGCCCGCCGGTCACCAGCACCAGGCGATTTTCCTGCAGCCCGCGCGCAATGGCCAGCGCCAGGCGTTCTTTTTCATCTCCGATAATGGTTTTGCGCACCACCTCGATGCCCAGCTCATTTAATTCGCGGGTGAGATATAAGGAATTGGTGTCGGCGCGAAACGGCGTCAGCAGCTCCGCGCCGGCGGCAATGATTTCCGCCGTGGTCAACGGGGGCGGAGTACTGGATTGCTGCGTGTCCTTCGCCCGCAAGGGATCAGCGGAAGAATGTTCGGGGCTGGGATGCATCATCGCCGGGGTAAAGATGGGCCGGAATCAGGAGCGGAATGTGAGCCAGCCGGGGGTGTCCCAGGGCAAATGAAATAAGCCGCCGTGGGTGGCCAATATCAGCGCCGGGCCGCGGGCAAATGCCAGCCCCACCAGCCCGCTGCCGCTGACCGCCCATTCCACCTCACGCTCGGGCGATATGCGCAGAACCCCGCGCCGCCCGCGCCAGGCGGCGGCAATCAGCAGATGGCCGTGAAGGTCAAAGGCCAATCCCTGGGGCCGCCCCAGGCCCTGAAAAAATACCTCCACCTCGCCCTGCGGACGAATGCGGTAGATCGCGTCGCTGCTGGTGGTAGTGGGCCCGCTCACGTAGAGATCGCCCTCCGGATTGAAGGCCAGATGATAAGCAGCCACGCTCGGTTCGAGCGTGGCGAACACAAAAATCCGGCGCTGGCGGTCAATTTTGAAAATCGTGCCGCTGCGGTCGCCGACATATAAATTTCCCGCCGGATCAAAGGCCAGCCCGGTGGCCAGGCCCAGACCCTCGGCAAAAACTTCCGCCCGTCCTTCTTCGTCCACTTGATATACGGTGCCGTTATAACGGCTGCTGGCGTAGAGCTGATTTTTCTTGTCCAGGGCCAGGCCGGAAGGATTGACGATCGCGTTGCCCAGCGGAATGGTGCAAAAACCGGTGTCCAGCCGGTACAGGCTGACCGGAACGGTTTGTCCCCGGCTCCCGCTGAACGTGGTGTAAATCATCCCGTTCTGGTCAATCGCGGGATTGCCGATGGGGTGCATCTCTTCGGCGATCTGTCCCGCCACTTCCAGATAGGGCCCGCTCATGGCCCGCGGCGTGCCTGGATTTAATTCGAGTTCACCTGATACCGCCCCCTCGGGCACCCGAACCAGCAGATATTGGGCGCCGCCTGAGATCAGATGGGTCGCCGTACCGCCGCAGGTCAATACTGGCAGCTCCTCATCCGTGGTCAGCAGGCGTTCGCCGTGGATACGAATATCCCCGCCGGGAAGAGTGGCGCGCGGGGACAAAGCATCAATTTTCGGCGCGGGTGTGGCGCCGCGGGCCAGACGCGGCATAAAAAATGACTCAACCTCTGAAATTCCACTATACCGTACGACGCACCGGTTGAGTCGCTGGCCGGGGTCCCTATTAACACCGATTTCTCACACTGGAATGGCGAAGCAAAAAAAAGTGGCTCCGCCGCACCGCCCTGCCTGGCGGTTCGAGCGCGGTTTCGTTCCAATGGCTATGCCGTGGAGGTAAAAGTTGTGTATGATTCGGCATGGCCGTTTTT
>JAJZKJ010000290.1 GCA_021804195.1 Acidobacteriota bacterium | reverse complement strand
CGCGATCCTGTCGCCCACCATGGCTATATCCTGCAGCCTGGACGCAAAGTCGCCATCGAGCAGCCCTGTTCCGGGCCGATGACGCTCGATATGAATCATAATCTGGGCCGCAATTTCACATTCCAGACGCGCGGCCAAAGCTTTTTCGCGGCGGGTGACAATATGGCCCGGCAGGTTTTTGCGACCACCGGCGGAGCGGAAAGCAGGCGCAAGCCTTATGTGGTGCGCGAAGACCGCGTGCTCTCAAACGGCGAAGAAACCAAGGTCGAGTCGCTGGGCCAGCGCGATTTCAACGGCATTCCCGCCACGGGCCTGCGCACCATTCATATCATTCCAGCCGGCGTGATCGGCAATCTAAAGCCCATCACCACGGTTTCCGAGGAATGGTATTCGCACCCGTATCATTTATTGATTTCCAGCACGCACAGTGATCCACGCTATGGCACCCACTCCTACCAGTTGACCCAGATCAGCACCGCCAATCCGCCGCGTTCTTTATTTTCCGTTCCCCCCGGCTACAAATTGCGCCGCAACCCGGGCGGACGGCGTGTCATTATCCGGCAGCGTTTTCATCCCCAGCCCACTCCCCCGCCCGCGCCATAGCGGCAGGGCCAATGGAGGGACGAAAAACGTAAGCGGCGGCAAATAAAAGTTCCAGCGAAAATGCCGTTATGCCGTCACCGATGGCGTCATGACGTCATTCTTCGTTTCAAACGGCCAATACCCCGAACGCCGCGCCCGCCAGAAATAGACGCCCGTGCCCACGGCCAGAGTCATCAGCCCCAGCGCGATATAGCCGCCGCCCGAACTGACGAAAATCAGTCCCCAGCCCGCGAAAGCGGCCAGCGCCGGCAAGGGATAGAGCCACATGCGATACGGCCGCTGGGCCTGCGGCCAGCGCCGGCGCAACAGCGGAATCGCCGCCGCCTGACCCATGAACTGCACCAGCAGCCGGGTGGTGATCAGGGCATTGATCACCGCGCCGAGGGGAAAAAACGCCGCCACCATCGCCACGCCGCCCAGCGTCAATAGCGAAACATGGGGAAATTCCTTGCGTGGATGGAGCCTTCCGAAGACCCGGAAAAACGTGCCATCCACGGCGGCGGCATAAGGAATCCGGGAATAGCCGAACAGCAGGGCAAAGACCGAGCCGAAGGCCGTCCACAAAACCAGCAGCGTGATGGCCACCGCGGCGGTGTGGCCGTAGAGCCTGGCCATGAAGCTCGAGACGATAAACGCCGAACCTTCCGCCTGCCGCCAGGGCACCACTCCCAATAGCACCACATAAATCGCGATATAGCCGGCCACGCAGATGGCAATGGCGCCCAGAATCGAACGCGGGATGGCGCGGCCGGGATTGCGGACCTCGTCTCCGATATAGCACACGTCGTAATAGCCCATGTAGTTGTACATGGCGATGAGCGTGGCGCTGCCCAGGCCGTAGAAAAATCCGCGGTCGAAGTTCCAGGCCGCGGGGGGAAAGGCAAAGGCCTGGGCGAATTGAACATGCGGCAGCCCCAGCACCAGGATGGCCGCCATGGTGAGCACCGTGCCGATGCCGATCGTAATCGTGATTTTGCCCAGGCTGGCATTGCGCCGGTAGAGCAGCGCCAGCGCCAGCGCGCCCACGCCGGCGGCCAGAAATCTGGCGGACCAGGCGCCCATGCCCGGCCAGAGAAAGCCGGTGTACTGGGCAAATCCGATCATGCCGGAGGCGATTTCGAGCGGACCGCTCAGCACAAACTGCCAGATAAACAGGAAGGCCAGCAGCCGGCCCCAGCCTTCGCGTCCATAGACCTCGCGCAGAAAGTGGTAGCTGCCGCCCGAGCCCGGCAGCGCCGCTCCCAGCTCGCTCCACACCAGGCCATCGCAGATGGCCAATGCGGCGCCGGCGATCCAGCCCAGAATCGCCTGCGGCCCGCCCATGCTGGCGATCATCAAGGGAATGGTGAGAAACGGCCCTACCCCCACCATGTTGGAAATGTTGAGCGCCAGCGCTTCGCGGGTTCCGAAGCCGCGGCGCAGATGGGGGGTGGGCGAGGTTGCGGTCATGGCATGATCATGAGGGAAAAAGTGGCGGGGCCGCTTTTTTTCTTCGCCGTTCCAGTGTCCGGCCTCGGTGAGCAATAAGGATGGGCAGTTGCTGGCCCCATCGAGCTACGCGGGACGGCGGCTTCGGGCCTGCGATCTCGCATGTCTTGGCCAGCGGCGCGGCCGGTGCGGCGTGACGAAAAATTCAACCTGCGGCCGCCGCGGGCTATGCATAAGGATCCTGTTCAGAGATAAGCATCGCATAGCGGCGTTGGAATCGGCTCGGCATCTTCATGTACACAAAAACCGGCGCTCATACGCCTTGAAAAAATAAGGAAGTGATGTTGCTATCCGCCCTATCTCGCTGCGCGAGACAGGGAACCCGGCCCCATCCCGCCACGCCGGACGGTGCCCCGGCGCACATTGCGCGGCGCAGTTGATATCACCTACAATCGCGCCAGTGCCGTCAGGCACGCAATTTTTATGTCACCAACCCGCCGGCCCTCCACTTCCACCCGTCCGGTTCATTCCCTCACTCGCCGCCAGGCCCTGCAATTAGGAGCCGGCGCGGCCGCGGCAGGCGCCTGCGCGGCCTGGCCTTCCGGGGTGCTGGCCGCCGGAGTTCAGTCTCCGGTCCTGGCGCGCCACTCCCTGCCGCTGCTGGAACATTGGCGCTTCTGGCGCGCCGACGTAGCCGGCGCCGAACGGCCCGATTTCAATGACCGGGCCTGGCCGCAAGTCAGCCTGCCGCATGGCATGCCTTATGCCTGGCCGGGCGAGGCGGCCGAAGTCGAAGGCCAATATTATCGTGGTCCCGGCTGGTACCGGCTGCGGCTGCCGGCCCTGCCACACGCGCCCTCGGGCGCGAGCTGGTTTCTGCATTTTGACGGCGCCGCAACGGTGGCCGACGTTTACTGCAACGGCCAGCACCTGGGCACCCATCGCGGCGCCTTCGCCGCTTTTTGCTTCGAGGCCAGCGCGGCCTGGCGCCCGCATGGCGAAAATCTGATTGCGGTGCGGGTGGATAACACCTGGAGCGCGGACATTCCGCCCATCGCCGGCGATTTCAATGTTTTTGGCGGGCTCTATCGCGAAGCCCATCTGCTGTGCCTTCCCACAGTCTCTATTTCCCCGCTTGATTTCGCCTCGCCGGGCATTTACGCCATTCAGCAGAAGGTGTCTCGCGAATCTGCCCAGCTCGAGTTGCGCGCAGTGTTGCGCAATGCCAGCGCCCGCGCCGCCGTATGCGAACTGCATTGGCAGATTCTCGATCATGCCGGGCAAGTCGTGGCCGCGCAACAACTTCCAGCACGCCTTCCCGCCCACGGACATCAGGAGTTTTCCGCGCCGCTGCGCCTGGACCATCCTCATCTCTGGAATGGCCGCCGCGATCCCTATCTGTACCGCCTGGTGGCCAGCCTGCGCCGTCAGGGCCGCGTGATCGATACGGTGACGCAGCCGCTCGGCCTGCGCTTTTTTCACGCAACCCCGGATCGCGGCTTTTTCCTCAACGGCGAATCATATCCGCTGCATGGCGTCAATCTGCATCAGGACCGTCCAGTTGTGGGCCGCGCCGTGCCCTATTCCGAAATCGCCGAAGACTTCACCCCCATTCTGGAAATGGGCGCGACTTCGGTCCGGCTGCCGCATTACCAGCATGCGCCCACGGCTTATGACGCCTGCGACCGCAACGGCCTCGTGCTGTGGACGGAATTCGGCCTGGTCAACCGCATTACCCATACTCCCGCGTTTACCGCCAGCGCGCGCCAGCAGTTGACGGAATTAATCCGGCAGAACCAGAATCATCCCTCGGTCTTTTTCTGGAGCCTGTTTAATGAACTCGCGTTTCACGAATATCCCATACGCTCGGCCGCCCGGGCCAAGGCGCTGATCGGCAAACGCTCCACCGCTTCCGGTCCGGTACCCTGGGAACTTGTCTTCAACCTCAATCAGCTTGCGCATAAGCTCGATTCGACCCGGCCGACCGTGGCCGCCACCGATCAGGCGGCGTTGCATCCGATGAATTTCATCCCCGATCTGATCAGCTACAACCGATATTACGGCTGGTATCGGGGCACCCCGGAGGATTGGCCGAAAGGGCTTGACGATATTCATGACGCTCAATGCGGTTGA
>JAJZKJ010000289.1 GCA_021804195.1 Acidobacteriota bacterium | reverse complement strand
GTACACCGTCAGCAAATCAGGTACGCCCGACACTTTGGCGCTGAGCACGATTTGGTCATGCGGCAGCCCGTACCGTTCGGCCGCGGCGGCCGAACGCAGGGCCGATTGCACCAGCGCCTCGCGCAGCACTTCACCGGCCGGGCGCGGCTCGGGCAGGCGTGCGTTGTCGTCCATCATCGCCGCCAGCAGTGCCTGATCGAGCGAGCCCCAGTTCACGCCGATGCGCACCGGCTTGCCCAGCCGGCAGGCCACTTCGATCATGGCCCGGAAATTGGCGTCATCCTGATTGCCTATGCCCACATTGCCGGGATTGATGCGGTATTTGGCCAGGATCTGCGCGCATTCCCGGTAACGGGTGAGCAGGATATGGCCGTTGTAATGAAAATCGCCGATCAGCGGCGCGCGCACCTTGCGCCGCTCCAGTTCTGCCGCGATTTCCGGCAGGGCGCGGGCGGCGGCATCGGTATTGACGGTGATGCGCACAAGTTCCGAGCCGGCCTGATGCAGCTCAATCACCTGAGCCGCCGTGGCGCGGGCATCGGCGGTATCGGTATTGGTCATGGACTGCACGGCGATGGGCGCGTTTCCGCCCACCCCTATTTCGCCAATTTGCACCCTGACCGATTTTCTGCGTTCGATGGGCATGGTTCCGTGGCCGCCGGTCCTGAGTTTTATGGACCGGCCGCTTCACTTAGTTTATCGTTTACCGGCGGGCTTTGCCGTCTTTTGGCGTGATCCTGTCTAATGGAAATGATGACTGGCAACGGTCCGGGCAATATCGTTATAGACCACGAAGGTCATCAGCAAAATTAAAAACGCGAAGCCGGCCTGATAAACCCGTTCCTTGAGCTTCAGGCTCAGGTCATGGCGCATCACGCTCTCAATGATCAAAAATAAAATCAGGCCTCCGTCCAGCACCGGAATGGGCAGCAGGTTCAACAAACCGAGATTGAGGCTGATCATGGCGGTCAGCTCAAGTAAGGGATACCAGGTGGGCTGGCGCGCCGCCTGGCCGGCGACCGCGGCGATGCCGATCGGACTCGAAAGCACGGTCGGCGAAGCCTGACCCGAAACCAGCTTTTTCAATAAAACCAGAATCAGCGTGGCATTGCGGCGGTTGTCTGCCAGCGATGCGCTCAGCGCCTGGAGGAACGGCAGGCGTTCAAAAGTGACTCCATCGCTCAGCGCCACGCCGATCATCCAGTGGGGCGGCTGGCCGTCCAGGCTCATGCGCCGCGGCGTGACTTCAATTTGCTTCCGCTCGCCGTCACGCACAATCGTCAGGCTCACCGGACGCCCGTGCGAGCCTTGCACTTGCTGGATCATGCTCTGGCGCATATAGAGGTGCTGGCCATTGAGGGCGACAATCGAATCGCCGGTGCGCAGCCCGGCGGCGGCGGCGGGCGAGCCCGCCGTGACCTGCGCGATCAGGATGGGCTGCCGCGGCGTCAATCCCAGCCGCAGTTCATTCGCCGCGCCCACCGCGCGCGGAGTCATCTGGAGATGAAGGATTTTGCCCTGCCGCAGCACTGTCAGCGGCAGCGGGCGATTGACCGAAATGGCGGCCTCATTTAAAAACCGGTCCCAGGTGGGATCCGACTCGCGTCCCGCCGCCAGGATGCGGTCGCCGGGCTCCAGGCCCGCCTGGGCCGCCGGCGTATGCGCTCGCACCGCGGCCACAACCGCCGCGTGGTCGAGAAAGGTATGCCGCGGAAAGGCATGCATGTACATGGGAATCAGCAGTCCCACCGCCAGCACGCCATTCATGACCGGCCCCGCCAATACGATGATAAAGCGCTGCCACCGCGGCTTCGACATGAACTCGCGCGGATCGCCGGTGGGGCCGTCCATGGGGTTTTCGCCCGACATTTTGACGTAGCCGCCCAACGGCAGCAGGCTGATGCGGTAATCGGTCTCGCCCCGTTTCCAGCCCGCCAACCGCCGCCCGAAACCCAGTGAAAAGGTTTCCACCCGCACGCCAAACAGCTTGGCCGCGAAAAAATGCCCGGACTCGTGCACCAGCACGATCACGCCGAGGACCAGGGCAACGGCCACAACATCGGTGAGAATTGTCATCATGCAGATGTTCTCTTAATAATTTTCCTTCCGCTCCGCGGCGCTTTTCCCCTTGCCCTTATTCTGAACGATCCAATCCCGGGCGGCTTGCCGCGCTTCGGCGTCGGCGCCCAGCACATCTTCGAGCTGCCGCAGCGGCTGGGCCGGAATCTGGCTCAGCACGGCCTCAATGCAGTCTGCAATCGCGGTAAAGCCCAGCCGTCCCTTCATGAACTCGGCCACCGCGATCTCATCCGCGGCATTCAGAATGGCGCCCGCCGTGCCGCCGGCCCGGCCGGCCTGGCGCGCCAGGCGCAGGCAGGGGTAGCGGCCTTCATCGGCGGCAAAAAACTCCAGCTTGCCCTGGGCCGCCAGATCCAGTTGCGCCGGAGCATGTGGCATCCGTTCCGGGTAGGTAAGCGCGTATTGAATGGGCATGGCCATGTCGGCCGGGCTCAGCTGCGCCAGAACGGAACCATCGTGAAATTCCACCATCGAATGCGCCAGCGATTGTGGATGGATCAGCACCTCGATCCGGTCCTCCTCCAGACCGAACAGATGGCAGGCTTCCAGAACTTCAAAGCCCTTATTCATTAGCGTAGCCGAATCCAGAGTCACGCGTTGGCCCATTTGCCAGGTGGGATGGCGCAGCGCTTGTTCGGGCTTGACCTGCGTCAGTTTTTCCTGCGGCCAATCCCGGAAGGGTCCGCCGGATGCGGTCAGAATCAGCCGCCGCATCTCGCTGCGCCGTCCCGCCCGCAGGCACTGGTGAATGGCGCTGTGTTCGCTGTCAATCGGCAGCAGCGGCATCTTTCGTTTGGCTGCCGCCGCCGCCAGCAGCGGCCCGCCCGCGACCAGCAACTCTTTATTGGCCACGGCCAGCAGTTTACCGGCCTGAATCGCAGCCAGCGCCGCTTCCAGACAGGCAACCCCCACCACCGCCGCCACAATCAGGTTGGCTGGCGACTCCGCCGCCACCGCCCGCAGCCCGCCCGGGCCATGCAGCACTTCCGGCCGCCGGGGCAAATTGTTCAGACGCTGTTTTAACTCCGTGGCCAGCTCCGCGTCGGCCACGGAGACCAGCCGGGGAAGAAACTGGCGCGCCTGCGCCTCCAGCAGATCCAGATTGCGCCCCGCCGCCAGCGCCACCACTTCAAACCGGCCGGGCAGCGCCTCGATGACCCGCAGCGTGCTTTGCCCGATCGAGCCGGTCGAGCCAAGAATCGCGATCCGGCGGGGAAAATCGAGTTGCACCGGAAACTCGGCGGGCAATTGAGAATGGGTACTGGGCAAGATGGATTCCTGACTACATCCGCAGCATCAAAAAATACCACAAGGCCGGAATGGCAAAGAGCATGGCATCAATCCGGTCGAGAATGCCGCCATGGCCGGGCAACAGCGCGCCCGAATCTTTGACTCCCGCCGCCCGTTTGAACGCCGATTCGATCAGATCGCCGGCCTGCGCGGCCAAGTTAATGGCGATCGCCAGCCCCACCGCTGGCCCCAGCGGCTCGGGCGTCACAAAGGCAAAAACCATCAGGTGCAGCCGCAGCAGCGTCTGCGTGATCGCGGGCGAAAAATGCGCCACTGCGGCGCCCGCCACGGCTGCGGCGAGCAGCGAGAATGCGCTGCCCTCCCAGCTTTTGCCCGGACTTAGCCGAGGCGCGAGCTTATGCCGTCCCCAGATGCGGCCGGCATAGAAGGCCGCGATATCGCCCGCCCACACCACCAGCAATAAAAAGAAAACCCACCACATGCCCAGCGGCCACAGCCGCACCCGGCCTAAAAGTGCCAATAATAATGCCGGATAAATCAATCCCAGCAGCGTGCAGCCTGCGTCCAGCGGCCATTGCGCCAGCCGTTCCCCCGCGCCCAGGCCGGTGAGCAGAATAATCAGAAAACAGCTCACCAGAACCACAAATGGATCGAATAATAGGCTTAAATTGCCCATCCCGGCCAGTGGGCCGAAATTCGACCAGGGCAGGGCAAACACCATAATCAGCGCCAGCCCGAGTAATTGGCCCACCCTGCGCCAGGGCTGCGCTTGTCCGCTGTGCCCGGCAAGATCGTAAAATTCCTTCTGCCCCAGCGCGCATTACCGAACAGGACATCGAGCGG
>JAJZKJ010000288.1 GCA_021804195.1 Acidobacteriota bacterium | reverse complement strand
CCGATCTGTGGCTCTCCGCCCGGCGTCAGTCTTTGTTCCAGTGGTCCCACAATGCCGGCCACGTCGGTGTTATAGCCATAAAGTTTGCCGTTGCTGCGCACGATGGTATTAACGGCGCCGATTTTTTTGGCCAGCGGATCAAGCCCGTCCAGTCGGCTGGCAACCGCGGTCTTGTGCGGAATGGTCACGCTCAGCCCGCTCAGCGGGATCGTATGCGCCGCCGCCAGCACCTCTTCCGCCTTTTTCGCCGCCAGCGGCAGGTAAACCGCGTTCAGGCTCTCTTTGCGGAATGCGGCATTCAGCATGCGCGGCGACAGCGAATGTTTGATCGGATACCCCAGCACCCCATAGACCCGGGTGGCGCGGTTGATGTCATCCACCCGGTACACCTGGCGCAGTTCGCGAATGTCAATCTGCCCCGGCGCGGTTTCTTCCCCCGCGCCATAGCTGGCGAATGTAAATGCCGCCTCGTCGCGCAGGCAGAGCAGCCGGCTGGGCACGCCCCATTCCCCCATGCACAGCCCCACCACCGGCATCTGTCCGGCGTGTTTCTGCAAAAAGGCATCGAGCACCAGGTTGTCGCTGAAGCTGCGGGCGGTAAAAACCAGTTTATAAACCGCCGGCTTGAGCTTCTGCATGCGGGTAAAAATCGGCTCCGGATCGCGCATGCGTTCAAAATCGTGATAGCTCAGAATCAGTCGCGCCCGTTTGCCCAGTCCCGCCATGGCTTCCTTGCCCGCCCGCTCGGCCGTTTCCAGGGAAACGTCCACAAAGCGGCAGCCGGCCTGCGCCGCCTTGGCCAAAAGCGCCAGCTCGGCCGCGATGGTGCCTTTAAATTTTCCTCCCGCCGCCTGTCGGCGGCAGGTGGCGATGAGCGGTGTATCCGGGTTGGATTCGCAGAACTGGCGTATGCGCGCGGGAGCCGTCTCGGGATGGTTCAGATAATCCAGCCGCAGCTCGATAATCACGCTTTCCCGTGCCGCCTGTTCGGCCTTGGCCAGGAGTTCGGCGACGGTGGGTGCCTGCAGTGCCAGACAGATGCGCGGCATCTGGGGCGGCAGCCCTTGCGTCGGCGTCGGCGCCGTTTCAATCATGGTGGTGGCTGGCATGAAATGGGTTAATCCTGGGCAGCTAGCTTTATCTATAAGGAAGGATTAGCTTTAGCTGCGTTTACAGCGCCCCTAGCATAGCCTGTTTTAGGGCCAACTGCGAGAAAAAAATGCGGCTCGTGCATCTATTCGTAATAAAAAATAGCAAATGCTTTATTATCAGTAATATATTGAAATTTAATTAATCTATTTTCTCAGGTAAATTCATGTCGAACTGAATCTCCGGCTGAATCAGCGCCATCAGCGGCCGTCCGGCTTCTTCCGGGCTGAGCAACCCGGCATCGGTCCATTGATTGGCGTACATTGAGTGAACCTGGGCGGGCAGCGGGTCCATGGGCGGGTGGTTCACCCGCACGATGGCCAGTCCGCCCTTGGGATGGGCGCCGGCGGCAAATGTGGCGTGCCGTTGCAGCAGAAAATGCACCGCATCGTCATGCGAGGCGAAGGGCGCATAATCGTCGCGCTCCGCCGCTGCGGCTTCGATTGCGATCTGGTGTGTTCCCGAGCGGCCCTCCACGCGATATTGCGAATAAGGGGCGGTGTGATCCTGAATCTCGAGCTGAATATGGGCGTGTTCGGTGGGAATCGCCAGATTCATCGCCGCCGCCGCCGCCCGCGACGAAACCCATGAGCGCACAAACAGCGCTCCGGGCTGTTCATTGTGCCGCACATAAATGCGGTAGTTGATCTGCCGGAAGCCGGTCATGATATAGGGAAACGCCGCTCCCGCCTCGACCACCACGGTGGCCACAAAAGCGCGCTCGCCCTGCGGCGTCGGCCGCAGATCCAGCTCCAGCCCCGGCGGCATCAGGGGCGCCGCTTTGGCCGGATCCACGGCATGAATGACATAAAGCAGGTTGCGGAGTTTGAGCCCGATTGCCATGGATGATGATGAAAATTCAATGCGGCCAGACTTCAATCATGACACACTCCACCGAGGCCGGACGCTGGAATGGCGAAGCAAAAAAGTGGCTCCGCCACCGGCTTTTCTCACAGCTTCCACTGCGGTTCGGCCCTGGCCTCCATCGCCAGTCTCTGTCCGGCCAGATATCTGGGGTACCCGGCGGCGGCGATCATCGCGGCATTATCCGTGCACAGGTTCATCGCCGGGGCCAGCACCGGCAGTCCCTGGGCGGCTTCGCTCATGCGCTGGCGCAACTGCCGGTTTGCGGCCACCCCTCCGGTCAAAAAGATGGAGACCGCGCCTGCCGTTTCGGCCGCCGCCAGCGTGCGCTCGACCAGGGTTTCGACCACGGTGGTCTGAAAACTGGCGATCAGGTTGAGCGTTGTCTGCGAACAGTGGGCCTGCCAGAACGCGAGATCGGGTTTTTCCACCCCGCGCAGGGCATTGCGCCGGGCTTCGATTTCTTCGGCCAGCGCCTGCGTCTGCACAAAGCGCAGCACGGCGGTTTTCAGCCCACTGAACGAAAAATCGAATTCCAGTCCGCCCGCGTCTGTCTTTAGCCGGGTGCGCGGCAGCGGCACGGCCGCGGCTTCGCCCAGGCCCGAGAGCTTGTCAAGCACCGGCCCTCCCGGATATCCCAGTCCCAATAATTTGGCTACTTTGTCGTAGGCCTCGCCGGCGGCATCATCGCGAGTGCGTCCCAGGATCTGGTACGCATATCCAGCCCCTTCCGGCCTGACCTCATACAGCGACGTATGGCCGCCCGAGACCACCAGTGCCAGGGCGGGGAACTCCGGCTCCGGCCGTCCCTGCCGGCGTTCTTCCAGCAGCACCGCGTGGATATGGCCCTCGAGATGGTTCACGCCCACGGCGGGAATGCCCGTCGCCCAGGCCAGCGCCTTGGCGTATGTAAGGCCCACCAGCAGCGCGCCCGCCAGTCCCGGTCCTTGCGTCACCGCGATACCGGCAATCTCATCCAGGCGGCACTGTGCCTGCTCCAGCGCCTGCCGCACAATCGGAACCACCGCCCGCAGATGCTCCCGGCTAGCCAGCTCGGGAACCACCCCGCCATAAATCTGGTGCACTGGAATCTGCGACAGCACCACGTTAGAGCGCACCCGGTGCGCGCCCTCCAGCACCGCCGCCGAGGTCTCATCGCACGAAGTTTCAATTCCCAGGATCAGAGGATGTGCCGCGTCGGCGCTCGCGGCCGCATTGGAAATCGCCATCTTCGTATTTTAGGCTCTGCGTCGGAATTGTGTCCGCCCTTTATAATGTTGTTGACGGAGGCAGACGATGGCAATTCGCGAGCGCAAGCTGGGCAATCAGGGACTGGTGGTCAGCGAGCTGGCCCTGGGCTGCATGGGCATGTCGGAATTTTACGGTCCCGCCGACGATGCCGAATCCATCGCCACCATCCACCGCGCCCTCGATCTCGGCGTCAATTTTATGGATACCGCCGACATGTACGGGCCTTTTACCAATGAAGTGCTGGTCGGCCGGGCGCTGCGCGGCCTGCGCGACCGCGTCATTCTGGCCACCAAATTCGGCAACCAGCGTCAGCCCGACGGAACCTATGTCCGCGTCAACGGCCGTCCCGAGTACGTGAAATCCGCCTGCGACGCCTCGCTCCTGCGCCTGGGCGTCGAGCACATTGATCTTTACTACCAGCATCGCGTGGATCCCACGGTGCCCATCGAGGAGACCGTCGGCGCCATGGCCGAGCTGAAGCGGGCGGGCAAAATCCGCTATCTCGGCCTGTCCGAAGCCGGCCCGGCGACCATCCGCCGCGCCCAGCTTGAGCATCCCATCAGCGCCCTGCAAAGCGAGTGTTCGCTCTGGACGCGCGAGGTTGAAACCGAAATCTTTCCCGTCATCCGCGAATTGGGCATCGGCTTTGTCGCCTATAGCCCGCTCGGCCGCGGCTTTCTCACCGGCCGTTTCCGTTCCCGGGAGGACATGGACTCCGGCGACATCCGCCGCCGTGTCCATCCCCGCTTCCAGGAAGGCAACTTCGAAAAAAATCTGGCCCTCGCCCGCGCGGTCGAAGAGCTGGCCCGCAAAAAAGGCTGCTCGCCGGCCCAGCTCGCGCTGGCCTGGGTGCTGGGGCAGGGAACCGATATCGTGGCCCTTTTCGGCGCCAGGCGCCGCGCCCATCTCGAAGACAATCTTGGCGCGGTTGCG
>JAJZKJ010000287.1 GCA_021804195.1 Acidobacteriota bacterium | reverse complement strand
CATAGACCTGGGCGCTGGTTTTGGCGTTGCGCAACGTGGTGCGGAAATGATCGATGGTCATCAAGCGGCTGATCTTCGCCAAGGCCTGAATATGGGCTCCGGTCTGTTCCGGCGGACTGACCAATAGAACGATAAGAAACACCGGCTGTCCATCAATCGATTCGAAATCGATGGGTTGCAGAGGTTTTCCGACAGCCATGGTCAGCCGCGTCACGCCGGAACATTTGCTGTGGGGGATGGCCAGTCCATGGCCTACACCGGTTGTGCGCGTGGCCTCGCGTTCCAGGACGCTGGCGAGCACAAGCTGCGAATCTTTGACGTCCTGGGATTGCGCCAGCGCCTGCACCAATTCACCGATGGCCGCCTTCTTTTCGGTCGCGGCCAGAGGCACTTTAATGTGCTCGGCCTTGAGAATATCCGTTAATTTCATCGACTGCCTCGAAAATATCCCCGCCGTACCGGGGTTGTACCGATTTACTCTAAACACGCCGGAGGGCTTCTTCAAGTTTGCCTCCGGCATTGAAATGGATAAGCTCGCAGGGGATGCTATAGAATAAGGAGGTATTTATGTCAGAGTTCCCGGGTGGTTTTGCCACTCCGCCGCCGGATCAGCCACCCGTGGCGCCGCCGCCGGCGGTGGGCAGCGCGGACCGTATGGCGGCATCGGACATCCAGGCGGCCGAAGATCTGGCCAAGGCCTATCAGACCATCTGCGCACAGCTCGGGAAGACAATCGTCGGCCAGCATGATGTGATCGAGCAGGTTCTCACGGCGATGTTCTGTCAGGGGCACGTGTTGCTGGTGGGTGTGCCGGGGCTGGCGAAAACCATGCTGATCAAAACCATCAGCGACGTGCTGAACTTGCAGTTCAAACGCGTGCAGTTCACGCCGGACCTGATGCCCTCGGACATCACGGGAACCGACGTATTGGAAGAAGACCGTATGACCGGAAAGCGGTCGTTCCGCTTTGTGCGCGGCCCGGTTTTCGCCAATATCGTGCTGGCGGACGAAATTAACCGCACGCCACCAAAAACCCAGGCCGCGTTGCTGGAGGCCATGCAGGAACATCGTGTGACAGCGGGCGAAACCACCTACGAACTGCCGGAACCTTTTTTCGTGCTCGCGACGCAGAATCCGATTGAGCAGGAGGGAACGTACCCCCTGCCGGAGGCGCAGCTCGACCGTTTTATGTTCTTGACCGTCGTGAACTATCCCGATCCGCAGGAAGAAATTCAGATCATGAAACAGGCCGCGTCCCATTACAAACCGGCGCTGGCGCGCCTGCTGGATGGTCCGATCATCATGCATTTGCAGCAGATTGTACGTCGGGTTCCGGTGGCGGACCATGTATACGACCTTGCCCGGGACCTGGTACGAATGTCGCGCCCGCGGGAAAAGGAAGCGCCCGCGTGGATCAACGACCTGGTGCAGTGGGGCGCCGGGCCGCGGGCAAGCATTTATCTGATTTTGGCCGGCAAAGCCCGGGCGATTCTCCATGGCCGGATGCACGTGACCACGGATGACATTGTGCATGTGGCCCACCCGGTATTGCGGCACCGCATTTTGACCACGTTCAGTGCGGAAGCGGCCGGCATGAACAGCGATAAAATAATCGACCGGCTTCTGCGCGAGGCGCCGCGGGCCGCGGTGGCCGCCGCCTAGTGCTCTGTCACACCTACAGTGGCGGGTTAGGTGTGAGAGAGCACCAGAATCTATCTCAAAAGAGACCAGGTTCCTAGCGCTTCCGGAGAAAAGCGTGGCGTTGCCAAGCCCAATTCGTCTCCCTCCCTCGCCGCCGGAGCGCCGGCCGGGGCTGGATTTGCTCCAACCGGAAGCCCTGTCCAAGATTAATCGACTGGAACTGGTCGCCCACCAGGTGATGGACGGCTACGTGCAGGGTCTGCACCGGTCGTCGCACCTGGGGTTCGCGGTCGATTTCCTCCAGCATCGCCAATACTCGCCGGGCGACGACATCAAACGCATCGACTGGCGACTCTACGCCAAAGCGGACCGCTATTACATCAAGCAATACGAGGTGACCACGAACCTGCGGGCGCAGATTATTTTTGATTGCAGCGGTTCCATGGCGTATCAGGGACGTAACGAACCGCTGTCCAAATTTCGCTACGGACAGTTCGTGGCGGCCTGTCTGGCCTATTTGATTCTTCATCAGCAGGATTCCGCGGGACTCATCACCGTAGCCAACGACGTCTGCGAGTTCATCCCCCCCCGTCCGACACCCGCGCACCTGATGAATATTCTCGCGGCGCTGGAGCGCGTCCGACCCGCGGAATCATCCCGCCTGGCGCCACATTTGCATCGCATCGCCGAGCAATTGGTCCACCGGAGCATGGTGATTCTTATCAGCGACCTGTTTGAAAAGACGGAAGATTTCATTCAGGCGCTACACCATTTCCGGCATCGCCGCCACGAAGTGATTCTCTTACAGGTGATGGCGGATGATGAATTGACTTTTCCATTCCGCCAATGGACGCTCTTCAAAAACATGGAAGCAAAAACGCACCGCGTGCAACTGGACCCGGCCCTTATTCGTCGCCAATACCTTCAGAGCGTGGCGGCGCATCTGGCGGCGATTCGCAAAGCGGCCGGGACGCTGTGCATCAGCCATCTGCTTTTGAACACCACGCGGCCTTTTGATGAGGCGTTGACCGCGTATCTGGCCTACCGGATGCAAACGCACAGACTATAAATATAGATGGAAAAAACCGCGCCGCTTGAGGATGGAAATGTTCGCAATTCCGTTGATGCTGACCGGCCTGGCAGCAGGCGCTATTCCCGTCATCATCCATTTGCTGCATCGGCGTAAGACCACGACCATAGCCTGGGGAGCGATGATGTTTCTCCAGGAAAGCGCCATCCGGCGAAAAAAACGCCTGTTTATCGAACATTGGTTGCTCATGCTGCTGCGCATCGCCATTTTGTCCCTGCTGGCCATACTCCTGGCCCGTCCGATCCTGCCCGCCGGAAAATTCAATCCCCTGGCCCGCAACGCACCGAGCGATGTGGTGGTGGTTCTGGATCACTCGCTTTCATCGGGGCTTATGACCGGGAACCGCAGTGTTTTCCAGCGGGGAGTGGATTTGATCAAAAATATCCGCAGCCACCTGCGCCCGGGTGATACGCTGGGCGTGGTGCTCGCCCAGAGCCACCCCCGCGCACTGACGCGATTTCCGGTCGCGGTCTCTTCTCCGGGTCAAATAGAAGATCGACTGATCCGCCCGCTGGAGCGGATGCCGGCGGGACTCACCGGATCTTCCATTCCCGCCGCCATTGCCCTCGCGCGGCGCATGGCCGAGCGCGGCGAGAATTTTCAGAAAATTATTTTTGTCATTTCCGACCAGCGCCGCGTTTCCTGGCGGATCAATCACCCGCAGGTATGGCGGGCTCTCCTTGGCGCCGGCAAACGCCGGGTGGCCATTCCCGTGTTCGATCTGCCGACGCCTGTTGGCAGCACCAGCTCCGATATTGCGGTTGGTCCCCTGCACATCGAACCGGCGCTACCGGGCGTCGGCCGCCTGACGCATATCATGTTAAGCCTTTCCAATTCCGGCCCCACGAAGGTTTCGCCGATTCCGCTGCAACTGAGCGTCAATGGCGTTCCAGTGGCAACCCGGATGGAAGCAGGCGTAGCACCGGGGCGGACGCAGACCATCCTGTTTAATTACCGTTTTTCCAACGCCGGTTCGCATTGGATCAAAGTGCGGGCCAAGGTCAAGGACGCTCTGGCGGCGGACAACTGGTCGCTGGCGGCGGTGCGGGTATGGAAGCGCCTCAGGGTGCTGATCATCGACAGCGCGCTTACAAATGCCGGTTCGTTGCGCGCGAGTCGTTTTTTAGTCGCGGCGTTGAATCCTTCCCCGAACCTGGCCGGCAGCCTAAGCTTGGCGATTCCGCAGGCGATGAGCGTGACCGACGCCCTGCGGGCGAATCTCCATCATTATGACGCGGTCATCATCAACGATCCACCCATTGTGCCGATGCGGCTGTTGCGGCGGCTGCATCGCTATGCCGCCGCCGGCCACGGCGTATGGTTTATCCTGGGCCGGTTCACGAGCCGCACTTTTGTCAACCATGCCCTGCCCGCGGCGGGTTTTTCACTGGGAACCATCTCGACCGAAATATCAGCCGTCCATTCGCCGCTGATCGTCATCCGCCGGCCGCGCAGCGGCATCCTCCTGT
>JAJZKJ010000286.1 GCA_021804195.1 Acidobacteriota bacterium | reverse complement strand
GACCGAACCTAAAAACGCCCTGGTGCGGCAGTACAAAAAGTTTTTCCAGATGGAAGGCTGCGACCTGGACTTTACCTCCGGGGCTTTGCGCGTGATTGCCCAAAAAGCCCTCAAACGCGACACTGGCGCCCGTGCCCTGCGTGGCGTTATGGAAGAATTGATGCTGGACCTTATGTATCAACTTCCTGACCAGGCCGACCGCGGCCGCTATGTCATCACCGAAGAAGTTGCGCGTGGTGAAGTGGCTCTTTTCGATCGTAAGCCGGTGCCGCTGAAAGAAAGCGCCTAGGCGAAGGCGCGATCCCAGTTGATTACGCATAACATGTATCGCTCGCAGGTGTTGCGGAGCGCCCGGCCGCTTTCTAGTGCTCTCGGCGGCCATTTGACCCTGCCGGGCAGGTTGCGATACATTACAAGGCTTGGCCGAAGGGCCGCTGTTTTGCAGGGTGGTGA
Source organism: Acidobacteriota bacterium (assembly GCA_021804195.1). The sequence goes on along the minus strand of JAJZKJ010000286.1, from coordinate 3,752 downwards.
CGGGTATGCCCGCACTCTCGGCAAGTGTGCAATCCTTTGGGGGATGGTGTAACGGTAGCACAGCAGATTTTGGTTCTGCTTGTTCTGGTTCGAATCCAGATCCCCCAGTTTTAGATGCGGCAGCGGGCAAAGTCATGCAGGGCCGGGCATTTCGGTTTCTTGCGTCTTTTTGTTGCCTGGAAAGTTATAGCGATGGTTTTAAACGCGGTTATACTTGCGGCCGGTAAATCCACCCGGATGAACAGCCAGCGGGTGAAGGTTCTGCACGAAGTATGCGGCCGCCCGATGCTCGCGTATGTGCTTGATGCGGTGCGTGCAGTCGGCGCTACGTGCATTTGCGTGGTGGTGGGGCATGACCGCCAGCGGGTGATGACGGAGTTTGCCGATCAAAAAGACATTCAGTGGGTGCACCAGGAAGAACAAAAGGGTACCGGCCACGCCGTGCAGGTGTGCCGGGTGGCGCTGTCGCCGCTTTCCGGCGATACGCTGGTGCTCGCGGGCGATGGCCCTTTGATTCGCGCACAGACGCTGCAGGAACTTATCGCAAGGCATCAGCAGGCGGGGGCCGGGGCGACTTTGGCCACCAGCGAACTCACCGACCCTGCCGGCTATGGGCGCATCGTGCGCGGGAGCAGCGGCGAGTTTTTGGCCATTGTCGAGGAGAAAGATGCCACGCCCGAACAACGAGCCATTCGCGAGGTAAACCCATCCTACTACCTGTTTAATACGACTGATTTATTTGAAGCGCTGGGCAAGGTAACGCCAAATAATCGTAAAGGCGAATATTATTTAACCGATGCGGTTTCGATATTGCGGCTGATGGGGCGGGTGGTTCAGGCGGTATCAGCCGTGCCGGAAGAAGATGTTCTAAGCATCAACACCCGGCAGGAATTGGCCCGGGTATGCGGCGTTATGCAGCAGCGAATTGTTGCCGAGGTGATGGGCAGCGGGGTAACCGTGGTAAATCCGCAGCAGACGTGGATTGAATTTGGCGCGAAAATCGGGCAAGATACCGTGCTCGAACCGTTTACGTTTGTCGGTTGCGGGGCGGTGATACCGCCGGGTTCGCACGTGCCGGCGGGTACGGTTGTGCCGCGGGGCTGTGTGTTTGACGCAAACCACAGCGCAAGGGCCTGATAGTGCGTGCAGCCAATGGGGCCGCTGGGATGGCTGCCCCGGCCCATGACGGAAAGTTTTGAGCGACCACAGCGACCACATTGAATGTTGGTTGAGCCATCCGACCTTGCTGATGACCGCAGCGGGCAAGGCAGCGGATGGCGCATTGTTTTAATCCGCGGGCAATGAGGCTTTGGCGGCTAGCAGAAGGGTGATGGTTCGGCTTATGGAAGACCTGTGCCACGCGATAAAAGTATTTTCGGGCCGGGCCAATCCCGAATTGGCCGCCAAGGTATGCCAGCATATCGGCATACCGGTGGGCCAGGCTCGCACGGAATTGTTTCCGGATGGCGAGTTGATCGTAAAGCTCGATGAAGACGTTCGTGGTCGCGATTGCTTTGTCATCCAAAGCACCTGCAACCCGGTGAACGACAACTTGCTCGAATTGCTGATTTGGATTGACTGCCTGATGCGGGCGTCGGCCAAGCGCATCACCGCGGTGATACCCTACTTTGGCTATGCCCGGCAGGACCGCAAAAGCGAGGGGCGAACGCCCATTACCGCCAAGATGGTGGCCAACATCATAACCGCCGCCGGGGCTGACCGGGTCATCGCAATGGACCTGCACGCCGCGCAGGTGCAGGGTTTTTTTGACCTGCCAGTGGATCATCTGCTCGCTTCGCCGGTGTTTACCGAATATTACCGGGCGGAACTGCCAAAGCTGGGCAAAATAGCGATTGTTTCGCCGGACCCGGGCAATTTAAAAGCGGCAAGTTACTATGCCGAAACGCTGGGCGGCGATTTGGCCTTTATAGACAAGCGAAGGCAGTCTGGCACCCAGGTGGCCATGACCAGTATTGTCGGCGATATTGAAAATAAAACCGTGCTGATGTTTGATGACATGATAACCACGGGCGGCACGGTGGCGGAAGCGAGCCGAATTTTGATGGATCATGGTGCCCGGGAAGTGCACGTCGCCGCCACGCATGGCGTGTTTGCCGGCCCGGCCGTGGAGCGGCTGGTCAAAAGCCCGATCAAACGCATTGTCATTACCGATACGGTGCCGCTGGCGCCGCAGGTTGAGGCGCTGCGCGATCGGCTCACGGTGCTGTCGGTGGCAGATTTGTTTGGCGAGGCGGTTAAACGCATCCATACAAATCAATCCATATCCATATTGTTTGACAAGGGCGGCAACGGAGGCAAACGTTAAGCCGCAGAATTTTTACGGCCGAATTGGTTTGGGCCTGCCGGGCTGGGTTGCCCGCGCTGAATAAAAACCAAAAGAACCGCCCGACAACCGGACGAAGCTCGCACCGGGGTTTTGAGGCATCACCAGGAGTTAGTCATCATGGCTACAACACAGAAGAAACGGGAAATGTTGGTTGGAACAATTCGCGAACAGCGGGGAAGCCGCAAGTCGCAGGAGTTGCGTGCCGCCGGCGGCGTGCCGGCGGTTATTTACGGTTTGAATAAACAGAACGTGGCGATCACGCTTGATGCGCCCGCGGCCGAAAAGGCCATTCACAGCGGGGCCCACCTGCTGGATGTTGAAGTCCAGGGCGCTGTCGAACACGTGCTGATTCAAGACGTGCAGTACAACCATCTCCAAAGCGTCATTGAACACGTGGACCTGCTGCGCATTGACCCGACCCACAAGGTGCGGGTGAAGGTTCCGTTGGAGTTCCGCGGAACGGCCAAGGGCACTAAGGAAGGCGGCATCCTCGAGCGGCAGATTTCGGAAGTTGAAATGGAGGTTCTGCCTCTGCAAATTCCAGATTCAATTCGCGTCAATGTAGACCACCTTGAACTTCATCAGATTTTGCATGTAAAAGACATTGCCGTGCCGGAAGGCGCTCGCATTGTCAACCATCCAGAGCAGATTGTGGTGCAGGTGCGAACCGTCAAAGAACAGGTCGCGACGGAAGTTGCCCCTGGCCCCGCCGAGCCGGAAGTTATTGGCAAGAAGCCCGCCGAAGAAGGCGAAGGCGAAGCGGCTGCCGGCAAGCCCGCCGGTGGCAAGGCTGCCCCTGCGGCTGGAGCCGCCAAGAAGTAAGCGTACCTGCCAACCACAAACTCCGGCGGCAGGCCCGTGTGCCGGAGTTGGTTGGTGCACACTGGCTCCGCCGGCTTTGGCTAACCTGGAGTTGGCTACGGGCTTTTGGCTTGGGCGACAAGCCGACCTCGCCGGGCAACTATCGGGAAATGCCGCATGAAAATAATTGCGGGTTTGGGCAATCCGGGCGTCGACTACGAAAACACCCGGCACAACGCGGGCTTTATGGCGCTCGATCTGGTGCTGGCTCGCGCCGGTCGTGGCGGTGAGGTGCGCTGGCAAGCTGCGCATCAGGGCCTGGCCGCGAAGGTATTGCTCGGCGGCGAGAGCGTTCTGCTGCTTAAGCCGCTGACGTTTATGAACCTCAGCGGTCGCAGTGTTGCCGATGCCATGCGGTTTTTTCGCATAAAGTTCAGCGACCTGCTGGTGGTGGTGGACGATGTGGCATTGCCTTGCGGAGTCATCAGGCTGCGGCCGGGCGGCTCGGCGGGCGGGCACAACGGCCTGGCGGATATAGAACAGGCTCTGGCCGCGCTGGCTGCGGCCGAAGGCCTGACCGGGCGGGACTTTGCGCAGCAGGTCC
>JAJZKJ010000285.1 GCA_021804195.1 Acidobacteriota bacterium | reverse complement strand
ACAAACGCGTGGAGGAGTTGGCGGATTTCCACGCCTTGACTGATGCGGACGCCATCGCGGACGGTTTTTCCAACCGCGCCGAATTGCTGGCGGAATTGGAGCGACATTACCCGGTGATACCGGCGGGCAAACGGTTGTTTCGCGTGGTATTTCAGTGGCCGATCGAACCGGGCGCGGCAAGTCGCACCCACCCGGCCACCGGCGCTCCGGCGCCGGAGCGCCCAAGCGTTGCCGAGGATGAAAACGCCGCGCAGTCAAAAGAGATTCAACGAGATCCGCCACCTGCGAATATTTCCCGCGCCCTCCCCCGGCGTGCCGGGATTGATCTGGAACCCGCGGCAGCGCACCCGCCGCGCCGAGCGGCGCACATCGCTGCGAGTCCATCGCGTCTGATGAAACCCGACCAGCGGGAAATCCTGCGGCAATATGTTCTGACCCATCGACCATTGGAGCCGGTGCGTGCCGTCAATAGGGAATGATCCGCGCAGCCGAGCAGGCAGAGATATGGACATTTTTATGCAAGACTATTCCTGATCTGATCGTCCGCGCAGGCGGCGCGGTGCAGCACGAGCATGATGGCCTGCGGCGGGCAGAACAGGCGTACGCGCAGGCCCGCCACGCCAATTCCACGGTTGATGACCAGCCACGTGCGCCCCATCCGGTGGACGCCCGTGCACAGGCGCGGCGGCAGCGTATCCTGGCGGATCAGGGGCCGTCCGTCCGGCAAACAAATCTGGCCGCCGTGGGTATGCCCGGCCAGACAGACATCCGCTCCGGCGGCGGCCGCGGCCTGCACCAGGTCGGGATAGTGCATGAGCATGAGCTTGCAATCGCCGGGCCATACGTCGCGCAGAGCGGCGGGAATATCGGTATCCAAGCGGCGATGCTGGGCCAGGCCGATCAATGCCAGGCGCTGCAACCCGCGTTTGAGAATCACGGACTGATTGGCGAGCATGACGAATCCATGTTCCACCAGCGCCGGTCCCAGTTCCAGAGAATCATGATTGCCGAGAATAAAATAAAACCCCAGCGGCGAATGCACCGCCTGCAGCAGGTGAAGAATGTTGGGCAGCGACTGGCGCCAGCGCCAGCTTCGGTGTCCCAGATCACCGGTAATCACGGCCAAGTCGGGACGGAGCCGTCCCAACCGCCGCCGCCAGCACGTCAACCGCGGTGTCCACCGCGTGATGTGCAGATCGGATAAGTGCAGAATGCGCAGGCCGTCAAAAAGGCGCGGAAGCGCCGGTACGGGAAGATGAATGGTATCCATGTATAAGCGCAACATACAAGCGATCCCGGCGTGCCTGGGTGCGGAGCAACCGCCTGAATTTACAGGGCTGTGGCCGGCGCCGTGCGGCGAGGCGCCAGTACCGAGGCCACGGCTCATTTCCATGTTAGCGCCTGTTTGATGAGATAGCGAGGCCGCCACAGGCCTTCGATCACAAACGCGTGGCAATTTTCCGGCCTGCCTGACAGTAGGCCCTGACAGTAGGCAGGGAAGAGTCGGAAAAGAGGCGAGTCGTCCGGCACGCCGTCTTAGCGGAAACATTCATGCCATCCGGTTCCTCCGGGTTCACTCGAAAAAATGCCATCCCTCAACAAAGCGAGTGGTATCGGGTTAACTTTCATCAGTCCGATGGCCGATAAATAGTAGTGCTGCGGGCGGCAATTTTTTCAGGTATGGCTTGACACCAGGCGATGAATGCTTGAATATGCGGACACCATTGAGGCCGGGGCAATCTCGTGGTATCCTTATACTGCGGAGTTATACTGCGGATTGTTGTGCCGGCGATCCAGCCGGTTTGCGCTCCGGCGCGGGTTGGTCAGCGGATAAGATTATACACAATAGAGGGTTCATGAACCAAGGATCGCGGCGGCGGGACGTCCCGCTCATTTTTTCTTATGCTTAGGTATGCCTAGCCCTGTTCGGAGATGTAGATCATGGGTCGGATGGAAACTCGCAGTTTGGAGCCGCGGTGGTCCCTCGCGAGCTTCTTCGTGAAAAAATTACACGCCATGTGGTGCCGTCGCGCGTTGTATCAAGTGATAGGAATGGCCCTGCTGGCTGGTGCGGCCGGTTCTCTGGTCGGCTGCAATTACCTGAACCTTCGCAACTCGTTTCTCAACCCGTCGGAAGTGGGCCGGTTTGACAAGGCCAACCCCTGGGGGCGCGTGCAGCCGGTGACCTGGCCGATTCTCGACTCCCTGGCCGTGGATGATCCGCCGGCGCATCCCTGGAAAGATTCGGTACCGCCAACCGCGGCGGATCTGCTTCCCACTCATAAGCCTTATTTGCTCGGGCCGGGAGATGTGGTCACTGTTTCCGTGTTTGAACTGGTGGTTCCCGGCCAGGAATCGGTGCAGACCCGGCAGATCAATACACAAGGCGATATTACTCTCGATTTCATAGGAACCATTCATGCGGCGGGCTTAACGACCCGCCGGCTTCGCGACGTAATTATACAGAAACTGATCCAAAGCGGGCAGATGTCGCCTCCCGGTCCCCACCAGCCCGGTCCGCAGGTGAACATCGCCCTGACCGAGGCTCGGCGCAGAGTGTTTTCAGTCATTGGGGCCGCGCTGCACCCCGGCACTTATAACATCATGTCGCCGGACTTCCGCCTGCTCGATGCGCTGGCGCTGGCGGGCGACGTGCCGCTCCAGCCGGGCATGCGCTGGCTCTACGTGATTCGCCCCGAATCCGCCAAGACGGCGCCGAAAGCGCGGCCTGGCGGCGCAGCGAGACCGAAGGCCGGCGCGGCGGAAACGACAGGAACAAGCTCTTCGCCGGCGCGGATGCTCGAACAGATCGCCCGGAGGCTTGGCGAGAAAACCTCCACCCGACCGGCGCCGTCCACGCGGCCAACGGAGAATTTGCGGAGCTTGTTGCGGCGCGCGGTTTCTCCACCCGCCACGGCGCCTGCGCCAAATTATGTATATCTGAACCATCATTGGGTCAAAATGAAAGCCGCCACCCGCCCCGCGCCGGCCGCCACCCGCCCGGTAGTTCTCCCGGCGCCTCCGCTCGTCTACAATTTCGTCAATGCCCGGAGTAAAAAACCGCACGCGCCGTTATATCTGGCGCAAAAGATCATACGGATTCCCATCAAGAAGCTGCGCGAAGGAGACCCGCGCTACAACATCGTGATCCACGCCGGCGATATCATCAATGTGCCGGCGGTGGAACCCAAATACTATTATGTCATGGGAAATGTGAATCGGCCCGGTGTCTACAGCATGACCGGCCAGAGAATCACGTTGAAAATGGCGGTCGCCGCCGCCGGCAATCTGGGCACACTGGCTATTCCGCGCCGCTGCGAATTGATTCGCCGCATCGGGCGTAACCAAGAAACCATCATCCAGGTCAACCTGCAGGCCATTTTTGATGGCCAAGAGCCGGATATATTCCTCAAACCCAATGATGTGCTCAACGTCGGTACGGATGTATTCGCCTATCCCCTGGCGGTTATCCGCAACGGATTTGCCGCCAGTTATGGTTTTGGCTTTACCTATGACCGGAACTTTTACATTCAGCCGACCATTATTCAGCCGCCATAAGATAGTGTAAATCCTTATTGCGCCTAAGCGCCTTCATGTTAAAATTCACCAGATGACATGTGGCGGCCAGGCGGAGCGGAATCCATGAAATGGCGAAGAACCGAAGTAACCGCGGTGAATGGACACGCCCCCGCGCCCAGTGCGACCGGCAACGCCGATACGCCGCAGATGCGCTTTGACTATACGCGGACGGGTCCAATTCAAATCGCGCGGGTTTCCGGCGGCGCAACACCCGGACAATGGGCGCTTCTGGGGCTGGTGGCGGCGGCGTTCCTATTGCTCTATCGAATCAATTTTCTTCAGCTTTTGGCCGTTTGGTACAGCAACCCTAATTTCAGCATGGGTTTTGTGATACCCTTGATCAGCGCCTTTTTTGTCTATCTGCAATGGCCGACGCTCCAAAGCCTGCCCGTGAAGCACCATCCGCTGGGACTGGCCCTGCTGGCATTCGGCGTGTCCGTCCAGACGCTGTTCCTGATCTGTGGTCAGATTCAGTTCTCGCATCTGAGCATGTTTGTGGTGCTTTTCGGACTCGTGCTCTGGCTGCTGGGGTGGGAGCAGATGAAAATACTCTGGTTACCGATCTGTTATCTTATTTTCATGATTAATCCGCCGCAGGCTCTTTACGTCAAGTTCACCACTCCGCGCCCATTC
>JAJZKJ010000284.1 GCA_021804195.1 Acidobacteriota bacterium | reverse complement strand
CGGCATTGCCGCTGCGCAAGCAGTTTGTGGTGCTCGGTGCGTCCGCCGGGGTGGCGTTTCTTTCCTCGGCGTATCTGCTCTACCTGGGGCGTTTAAGCTGGGCGGAATCAGAGGCCATCGGAGCCATCTGGTTATGGGGAGGCTCGGCGTTATGTTTTGGTTTGGCGCTGGTGGCTGGGTATTACTTCAACAGTTTGCGGCTGCACTTGGCCAAGGTGGCCGAGGCGGTACCTGCGGAGGTGGCCGCTCTACCCGAATCGGCCCGGCCTGCTGAGCTTATAGACATGGACCGCCCCGGCGTGCTGGTGGCCACGCGCGGCGCTCCGCGACTGCTGGAGTTTGCCGCCAATTATGCCGCGCAGGTCAAGGGTAATTTATTTGTGCTTTTTGTGCGGCAGTTTAATCTGGCCTTTGTGCCCGAAGGCGAAGGCCCCAGCCTCGATGAAGATGTAGAGGCGCTGAGCACCTTTGCCGCGGCTGCCAAATACTGCCGCGAGAAAAAAGTGCCGATGATGCCCATTTACGTCGTGTCGCCGGATGTGGCCTACAGCATACTGGACTTTGCCGGCACATACGGCGTAAGCGCACTGTTAATGGGCGTTTCACGGCGCGCCGGGTTGCTGCGCGTGTTGCAGGGCGATACGCTCTCGCAGGTCGCCGATCAGTTGCCGCAGGATATTCCGCTGCTGATTCATGCCTGAGTCTGCCGCACCGGCGGGTTATGGCTATAATTGTTACGTTTTGCCGGGCGAGCGGCTCTCGCCGGGCTGTGGAGTTGTTTGATGCAGTTGCCTTATTTTACGGCGGACCTGCCCGGCATAGGCGGGCGGCTTAAAGACCATCTTGAAGATTTTGTGGTGGACGAATTGCCGCTGTATGAACCGGCCGGCGTTGGTGAGCATTGCTATTTCACCATCGAGAAGCGGGGTTTCTCCACGATGCAGGCGCTGGGGCATGTGGCCCGGGCGCTGGGTCGCCGCTCGATGGATTTTGGCTATGCGGGTCTGAAAGACACACGAGCCGTCACACGGCAGCAATTTTCAATCGAGCATGAACCATCGGACCGCATCACCAAGATGGAACTGCCCACGGGCCTTAAAATTGTGCATGTCACGCGGCATCGCAACAAGCTCAAAATCGGGCATCTGGCGGGCAATCGGTTCAGCATTAAGGTGCGCCACGAAGATTGGTCGCGTACCGGCGGTTCGGTGGGGCCGGCGATGGAACGGGCGCGGCACATTCTCGACCGGCTGGAAAAATCGGGCGTCCCCAACTTTTTTGGACCGCAGCGCTTTGGCATGCGCAAAGACAATCATTTGCTGGGGCTGGCGCTTTTGCGCGGCGATCATCAGGGCTTTTTAAACCTGTGGCTGGGCAACCCGGATGAGCAGGTTGACACCGGCGCCGTCCTGCAGTCAAGGCGGCATTTTGCCGGCGGTCGGCTCGACCTTGCTGTCGCCAACTGGCCGGGGCATCTGGCGGAAGAACGCAAGGTGCTTCGTATGTTGGCGCAAAAGCCAGACTCGCCCCAACGGGCCGTGCGTGCGGTTGACGTGCGGCTTAAGCGGCTGTTGGTGTGTGCGCTGCAGGCGTTTCTATTTAACGAAGTGCTCGCCCGCCGCCTGCCGCAGTTTACGCGGGTGTTGCCCGGCGACTTGGCGTGGCTGCACGACAAAGGGGCGGTTTTTGCCGTCGAACCCGACGCCGTTGAAGCCGCACAAGTGCGGGCCGATACGCACGAAATTTCCCCTTCAGGCCCGATGTTCGGGTACCGCATGACGCAGCCGCAGCTCGAACCTCTGCAGATGGAAGATGCCGTTTTGGCCGCCAACGAACTCACTGCGGCCGATTTTCAAAAGCCGCAAGCAGAAAAAACCAAAGGCGGGCGGCGGGCCATGCGATTTTTTGCGTGCCATACGCAGCTTGAATCGGGCGCTGACGAACGCGGGCCATTTCTGCGGCTTGGCTTTGAATTGCCGCCCGGCTGTTTTGCCACAGTTCTGCTGGGTGAAATTATGAAGGTGGATGTACCGGTGGATTAGATCACTTGTCACCGGGAGTTGCTCATGACTCTTATTGATACGCATTGTCATCTTACATATGCCGGGCTGCTTGAACAGCAGGCTGCCGTGGTACAGCGGGCGAAGGCCGCAGGCGTGGGTGCCATGGTAACGATTGGCACGCATCCACCGGACCATGCGCTGGTGCTGCAAACGTTGGCCAGCTTTGATTGCGTGGCCGGAGCCTTGGGCGTACATCCACATCATGCCGGCGAGGTATCGGACGACTTTGCCGCGGCGCTGGAGTTGCAGATAGCCGCTGCGCCGCGTGTGGTGGCCGTGGGTGAATGCGGGCTGGATTATCATTTTTACCCGCCGGCGGAGTGTGCGCGGCAGCGACCGGTATTTGTGCGGCAGCTTGAGATCGCGCGGCGGCTTAACAAGCCGGTGATATTGCACGTTCGCGATGCCCATGCGGATGCGTGTGCCATCATGCGGGATTTTACCGATTTGAAATTTGTGGTGCATTGCTTTACGGGCACTCCTGACGAGTGTGCCCGTTGGCTGGAGCTGGGGGCATACGTTGGCATTACCGGCGTGGTGACCTACAAAAACGCACCCGATGTGCGTGCAGCGGCCCGGCTTGTGCCGCCTGATCGCCTGCTGGTGGAGACTGATGCTCCGTATTTGTCGCCGCAGCCGGTGCGAAAAATCAAAATCAATGAGCCGGCATTTGTTACGCATGTGGCCCAGCGAGTGGCCGCCGAACGCGGCGTTGATGAGTTGGAACTTGCCCGCCAAACCACGCGCAACGCGGCGGCGTTTTTTGGTGAGAATGCATTTGCGGCAGCGCTGGCAAACTCGGACATGTCATAGGTGTTTCCAATGCGATGCCGTTGAACGGTGCCGGCAGCTATGGTGTGCAGGCACAATTGCAGCAAGACATTCTCTCTCCCCTTTTTGAGAGGTTGTCCTTATTTATGGTTTGGCTCGCAGTTTCGGGGTTGCTATTTTCAACAGCAGTGCAAGGCCCCAGGTTAAATAAAAAAAATCGCGTCGGCTGCGGGGGCGCCGACGCGACGGTGAGAAAATCAGGCATTGCACCTGATTGAGGGTGTCCTATGAGGCGTCTGTTGCGGGCACAGCCAGGAAAGCTGTATGTTAGACCAGTCGGGCCGCTCGCCGACAACCACGCCGCAAGAGAGTATGACGTTTCGTGGTAAAGGTTTGATGAAGATGGTAGTAAGTCCGCGCGAAGCCGCAGGGGGGTAATATAACAAGTGGACTAACATATCTAATTACGAAAGGATGCTGTACAATGCTCTTTTGGCACTCGGGCGCAAGCGTCCATGGAGCATGATAATGAATGGCGATTTTTGCATTATTCAGGGCGGGATGGGCGTTGGCGTTTCCGACTGGAAACTGGCCCGGGCCGTGAGCAGCCGCGGGCAGTTGGGCGTGGTATCGGGCACGGGCATCGCCACGGTGCTGGCGCGGCGGCTGGGCTGCGGCGACGTTGGCGGGCACATGCGGCGGGCGGCTGCGGCGTTTCCACTGGCGGACGTGGCCCGGAGGGTGCTGGATCGGTATTTCGTTGCCGAGGAAGGCCCACCAAACGGTGCTTATAAATCTACGCCGATGCCTATGGTTCCATTCAACCAGGCTCTGACCGAACTGACCGTTCTGGCGGCATTTATCGAAGTATATTTAGCCAAGGAAGGACACCACGGGCTGGTGGGGATTAACCTGCTGGAAAAAGTTCAGCCGCCGACGCTGCCAACGCTTTTTGGGGCGATGCTGGCGGGGGTAGACTATGTATTGATGGGAGCGGGCATTCCGCGATTCATACCCGGTGCTCTCGACGTGCTGGCGCAGCGGCAACCCTTTGATTTGCGACTGGACGTTGAAGGCCTGGCACCGGGGCAGATGCTGACGCACCGGTTTGATCCGTCGCAGTTCGCCGAGCCGGGTGCAGGCGGGGCAGCGACGGAATCAGCTGCACTGCGGCGTCCGGTATTTCTGGCGATTGTTTCGTCGGCGACGCTGGCTTTAACACTGGCACGCAAGTCGAATGGCCGCGTGGATGGCTTTGTGGTGGAGGGCGCCATTGCGGGCGGACATAATGCGCCGCCGCGCGGGGCCATGGCGCTGACGGCCGAGGGCGAACCTATTTATGGCCTGCGCGACGATCCGGATTTCAAAAAGATTGCCGAGATAGG
>JAJZKJ010000283.1 GCA_021804195.1 Acidobacteriota bacterium | reverse complement strand
GTCGCCACCAGCACGTTGATTTTTCCGGGATGACGTGCGGAAAATCCTGGGGTTGTGCACCAGCGAACATCAGACCATCTTCGTCTCCGCCACCATCAATGATGAAATAGACCGGCTGGTCCAGCGGCACATGAAGAACCCCCAGCGGATTTTCACCGCCAAACCCGATGAAACGATGACCAACCCGGAAGCAACGCAATATTACGTGGCGGTGCAACCCTGGGACAAGTTGCGGGCGCTGCGGCTGCTGATCCAACATGAAAATCCGCGGCTGACGCTCATATTCTGCCGGACCAAGCGCAGTGTGGACAAGGTCGCGCATGGTCTGCAGGAAAGGGGCATCAACGCCTCGCCTATTCATGGGGATCTGTTGCAACATAAGCGCGAGCGCGTGATGCGGGGATTTCGAACCGGAAAAATCAACGTGCTGGTGGCGACCGACCGGCCAGCCGCGGTATCGACGTGCATGAGATCACCCACGTGATCAATTACGACGTGCCGGATGATCCGGAAGTTTACGTCCATCGCGTGGGACGGACGGCGCGCATGGGCAAATCGGGCAAGGCTTTCTCTTTTGTGGCCCGCGGCGAAGGCCAGTTACAGACGGAAATAGAAAAGCTCATCAACCATCTGCTCGAAGACTACCGCATTCCGGGATTCACGATGTCGCCCGAACCATCGCTGGCGCGCGGCCGTTCGTACGAACCGGCGGCGCGCACCGTTCCGCGCCAGAATGCGAATCAAGAATCGCTTTCTCCGGAAGCGGCGCCGGTGACATCTCCACCCGCCGCCACCGAATACGCTCCAAGCTCCTTTGCCACTCCTCCGCCCGCGGCGCGGCCGCGCCCCATCACCGGCCGGTTTCCCTCGCGACGACGGCGCTGACACGGCCGCGGTTTTCGGTTTGTCGGTGCGACGAAGACGGCGGGCGGGATCAGGCGCCGTGTTCCGCCAGCCGGGCGGTGCGCTGTTTTCGCAAGTCCGCCCCGCGGGGTGGATGAAAGGTTTTTCCACTGGTGGGGACGAGTGTTTTGGCCGGAAAAGGGGGTAATAGATCGCCGTGGGCTTCGATCATCTCGTCGCACATTTCGACGATTTTGTCCAGGGGAAGCACCGCCGCGGTCAGCGGATCAAACATGGCGGCCTGGTAGACGTAATCGCGCCGTCCTTCCATGGCCGCCCGGATAAACAGTTCATGCTGACTTACATGCGGCTGGATGTAAGCGACAATCTGCGGCGGCAGATCGCCGACGATCGTAAACTGCAAGCCGCTGCGATCCACCAATGTCGGAACCTCGGTGATGGCGTCCGCCGGCAGATTGCCGATGGCCCCGCGGTTGGGCATATTGCCGTAGACGACCCGCGGCTGACCGGTCGCGATGGAGTGGATGATGAAACTGCCGTATTCGTGGCTGCGCTGATGCGACAGGGGTTCGTCGGATTGCGCCTCCCGGCGGAGGCGTTCATACTTCCTTTCCGCGCCATCGCAGCGGCGCAGGTATTCGTCGATGGGGACACTAAAACGGCGGATGACCTCCGGGCCGTGGGGAATAAAGAATGGACAGTATTCGGCGCTATGCTCGCTGGATTCGGTGCCGAAATAACCCAGCCGGCGCATCAACTCAAACCGCACGCGATTGGTATTGTAGGTTGCGGGATTTTCCATGGCCGCAAACAGACGCGGATACAAATCCTCGCTTCCCTTGCGAAGCTGTACGTAGAACGCCATGTGGTTGATGCCGGCGCAGAGGAACGAAACCTCCTCCGGTTTTTCGCCCAAGTAGCGCACCAACTGCTCGAACGTGCCTTGCACGCTGTGGCAAAGTCCCACCGCCCGGATGTTGCTGGTGCGATAGATGGTCTGCATGTTCATGCTCATGGGATTGGAATAGTTGAGCAAAACGGCGTTGGGGCATAGTTCCATCATGTCTTGGCAGAGGCCCTTGAGAACCGGATAGGTGCGCAGAGCGCGAAACAGACCGCCGGGACCGGTGGTATCGGCGATGGTGAAGTTCAAACCGTATTTGCGGGGAATCTCAAAATCGACCAGTGTGCTGGCGAACCCGCCGATCTGCACCGTGTTGATGACAAAATCAGCATCCTGGATCGCCGCGCGGCGATCCGCCGTGGCTTGAATCACCGGATCGGCGCCCAGGGAACGGGCGATTTTCCGGCATAGCGCCGCGCCCATGGCCAGGCGATCGGCGTCGATGTCCATATAGGAAAAGCAGGCGTTGCGGAATTCCGGAAAACTCAGGATGTCGCCGGTGAGATTGCGCGAAAACTCCATGCTGCCGGCGCCGATGATGGCAACTTTTATCACGGATGATTTCCTTTCTTATTTTTCAATACTTCCACTTTTTTACGCCCGATCCCAAGTGCTGTCAAACACGCCGCATTCTGGGACACAAACCTGAAATCGGAACAAATCGCGCTTAGAGGCCCCTCGTCGCCGGGGCGCTTCGAATTGCACCGGCCAGGGTTATCAGCCGGCGCATGGATTCCCGGCCCAGCAAGCACATCCAGCGGCGCCGCGCCACCTTGATCACCATATTCAGATGCGGCAGGCGGCGTACGATCAACCGCTCTCCGGCGTATTCCTTCACCGGACCGCGCGGACAGCCGATCGCGTCCGCCCGGGCCGTCACGACGGCCACTATTTGTTTACCATCGCGAATCAGCACACAGTTCAACATTTGATGATGCAGCGAGCGTTGGCAGCAGGCGATGACCTGGTTTTGACAGGGAAGGCACATCCTCCCCATTTGTCGCATCCCGCACATACCCTTGCGGCCCGCCCGGTTTTGACCGGGAATACGCATCTTCAGCATCCCCCCTGGAAAATTCCTCTGATTGGCGGTGGTGTTTCTCGGTATGCTCGCCTGGGTTTTCAAAAGATTGGCGTACAGGTCCGATAAATCTTTCGCCGATGCCCGGTTGGCGCCGGGCTCAAGCAGGGGCAAAAGAATCGCCGCTGCGATCAGCAAGGCGGCCGCCGCTCCGAGAAAGGAGACGCGCCACCGTGTAAAGATGATCTTATGCCGCGGAAGCGGAATCTGGGCCGAAATGGCGCGATCCAGTGCCGAAGTGTCCACCGGCATAGCGCCAAGCCGGCGCAACCGGCGGGAAATCGCCTCGTGAATCGGACCTTTATCCGAAGTTCTCATTCTGAGCGCCCTTTTGAAGAACCCGCTGCAGATTTCGCCGGCAGAGGTGGGACTCCGCAGACGACATCCACTTGATAATAAACGAATTAGGTGGGCGGAAAAGTTCCCACACATCCGCCCCCGACTTTCTATATCTGACTTCCTTCGCTCCGCCAAGGAGGACATTTTAACTTTGGTTAAGTAGAGGACATTTTAACTTTGGTTTGACACCGGCTACCCCGATACTATCGGGATCAGGTGCGACATGTTAGAATTCAACGTTATTTTCGGGGATTGGCGCATGATTCCAACGCAAATGGCCCAGGGGGTGAGCACCGGAGACCTCATCACCTCAGTCGATGAACTCCGGACCATTCTCCCGAGCATCACCGATCAGCAGGCGGACGAGATGAACCGGGTGGCCCGGCGTTATCAATTTCGCGTACCCCGTTTTTATGTTCAAAATGTTCTGCGGGACGACCCCGCCGATCCCCTCTGGGAACTGGCCCTGCCCGGGTTGGCGGAACTTCACGACAGCGGCGACGAGCGCTGGGACGCCTTTCAACTGGCCGACCGCGCGGTGGATCATCCCCGCTGGATTCAGAAATACCGCTACGAAGCGCTGCTGCGCGTCACCGATTTCTGCAGCGGACTGTGCCGCTACTGTTACCTCAAAAACCGCGAGGTAACCCCCGGGTGTATTTCACACCGGGAGATCGACGCGATATTCGACCAGGCCGAAAAATCCCCCCGCCGCCAGGAGCTTCGCGAGTTGATATTCAGCGGCGGCGACCCGCTGGCCGTACCCGCCGCGATGATCGACCATTTGAGCGATCGCCTCGCCCGCTTGAATCGAACCGTGTCCCGGCGCATTACCGTGTGCATCCACACCCGCGAGCCGATCTGGTATCCGCAGAGAATTCTTGAATCCCGCAGCCTGCAGGAAGCGCTGCGCCGTCTCCAGCCGAGTTCCTACATTCTGCACGTGGTGCATCCGCGCGAAGTCACCACCCAGATGCGCGCCGCCCTGCTTGCTCTGACCGAACTGGCCGCTGTTCGCCGGCCGCTGATGCTGACCCAGCATCCGTT
>JAJZKJ010000282.1 GCA_021804195.1 Acidobacteriota bacterium | reverse complement strand
CGCCGCGACACCGGAACCAAACCCATTAATAAGCCCGGGCAATGACCGAGCGGCGCTCGACCGGCGCACCGGTGACGATGCAGGGCCCGGGACCGTCGGCCAGATCCTGCATGGGAATGCAGCGAATGGTGGCCTTGAATTTTTTCAGCGCCTCTTCGCAGGCGGCCTGATCCTGAATATGGGCAAGGACAAACTTGCCCCCGCCTTTTTCCGCCGTGACCGGCGCCAGAATTTCTTCCACTTCGGCCAGCGAAGCGGCACGGATGGTGTTGGCGGCCAGGCGCGCCTGGGCGGCGGCGAATAAATCCTGCTGCATACGTTCGAGTTCAGCCGGCACGCGGGCGGCCAGTTCGGCCAAAGGCAGCGGTTGTTTGGTGCCGGTGTCGCGGCGCTTGAGCACGGCCTGGCCGGCGGCCAGGTCGCGCGGACCGAGTTCAATGACCAGCGGAATGCCGCGGCGCTCCCAGTGAAAGAATTTGGCGCCGGGCGTAAGGCCCTCGCGCTCATCCACTTTCGAGCGCACGCCATGCCGGGTTAATTCCTGATGCAGGCTCTGGGACGCCGCGAGCACGGCGGTTTTTTCCTCTTCTTTGCGGAAAATGGGCACGATGACGGCGGAAACCGGCGCCAGCCGCGGCGGCAGCACCAGGCCTTTGTCGTCGGAATGGCTCATGATCAGGCCGCCGATGAGCCGGGTGCTGACTCCCCAGCTGGTCTGCCAGACGTAGTCGCGGCCGCCCTCGCGGTTCTGGAATTGCACGCCGAAGGCCTTGCCGAAGTTCTGGCCCAGATCGTGACTGGTGCCGGCCTGCAGGGCGAGGCCGTTCTGCATCATGGCCTCGATCGAATAGCTGCGCAGGGCGCCGGCGAATTTTTCCCCCTGGGTTTTCATGCCCTTGATCACGGGCATGGCCATGACCTGTTCGGCGACCTCGGCATAGATGTCGAGAATGCGCAGGGTCTCGGCCAGGGATTCTTCGTGGCTGGCGTGGGCGGTATGGCCCTCCTGCCAGAGAAACTCGGTGGTGCGCAAAAACATGCGGGTGCGCAGCTCCCAGCGCACCACGTTGGCCCATTGATTCAGCAATAGCGGCAGGTCGCGCCAGCTTTGAATCCAGCGGGCGAAAAAGTGCCCGATGATGGTTTCAGAGGTGGGGCGCAGCACGTACGGCTCGGCCAGCTTTTCTCCCCCGGCGATGGTGACGACCGCCAGCTCGGGAGAAAAGCCCTCGACGTGCTCGGCTTCCTTATGCAGAAAGCTTTCGGGAATGAGCAGGGGAAAATAGACGTTTTCGTGGCCGGAAGCCTTGAAGCGGTCGTCCAGCTGGCGCTGCAGCAGCTCCCAGACGGCATAGCCGTTGGGCTTGATCACCATGCAGCCCTTGACGATTTCGGCCGGCTCGGCCATGTTGCCCTCAAGGACCACGTCCTGATACCAGGCCGCGAAATCCTGGGCGCGGGGAGTAATGCGGGAGTCAGCCATGGGGAGACACATCACCTTCAGGCGCGCGCAATGAAAGCGCGCGCGGGGCGTGAGTTTTTATTGTAACGGAAGGGAGCGGCGCGGCCCGCGGAGCGGTTTTAATTGCCGTTATCGCCGCCCGGCGCGCCGTTGGCATTCGGCCGGGGCACTTTTTCTCCCGGCTTGAGCTTGTGCATGATGTCTTCCGTGCTCCAGCTGCCGTCGTCGGTGGCGATCTGCATGTGCAGTTTGCCGGTTCTGAGCCGGCCCGAGATATCGAGCGTCAAGGGCGCGCCCTGCCATTGGGTATGAATGACGCCGGAGATGCGGTTGCCCTTGAGCCGGGGGTGGGCCAGCGGCAGATGCTTGCCGGTGAGGCCGACCATATAGCCGTTGAGTTGGGCGCCGCGGGAGCGCAGCACGAAGACAAAACGCGGCCCCTGATCGGAGACGCCGGTCCAGGTTCCGGTGACGTTGGCGGGAGGAACCACGGCGGCGGCGGAAGCCGCGCCCGGCATGGATTTCGCCGGTTTGGCCGCGGGCGCGGCTGTGGATTGGGCCGCAACCATCAGGCCCAGCAAGGGAATAAGCGCGAACCATGACAGCCGCATTAAAAAACGAGGCAAAGGCATGAATATCTCCCCAATGCATGTGTATCGGCACGTACAGCATACGAATCATACACCGGAAAGATTTCCTGAACGGCGTGACTGGCGCGCTTAATCCAATACGCGCAAAGCCGCGCCGTGGGGCAGCAGGAGGCCGTCGGGAGTGTAATGCAGGCCGCATTCCTTGTTTTCGCCGGTTTCCCACCACCACCGTCCGGCGCGCTCATTTTCCCCGGGGCGCAGGGCGCGGGTGCAGGGCGCGCAGCCGAGGCTGGCATAGCCCTGGGCATAAAGCGGATGGCGGGGCAGGCGATGGCGGAGGGTATAATCCTCGACCTGCGCATGGGTCCAGCCGGCCAATGGCGCTAATTTCCAGACACTGGAAACGTGGCTGTCGGAGCCCAGCCGGGGGGTGTGGGCGCGGGCCGGGCTCTGATCGCGGCGCACGCCGGTGATCCAGGCCCGGGGCGCGGCGCCGCCATTCTGGCCGGAGAGCAGGGCGCGCATGGGATGCACCTTGCGCACCTGGCAGCAGAGATGGCGCTCCGCGCGGCTGTCGCGAAAGGCGTTGACTCCATGTTCACGGGCCAGCCAGGCCAGCTCTCCCGGCTGCGGCGCCAGGACTTCGATGCGGATATCGAAATGCCGGTTCAGCTCGGCCATAAAGGCGTGGGTTTCTTCCGGCAGCCGGCCGGTATCCACGGTATAGACGCGCAGCGCGGGAAAAATGCGGCGGCACATATCGAGCAGCACGACGCCTTCCGACTGCAGCGCGGTGCAGAGCACCAGCCCGCGGCCCCATTCATTGAAGGCGGAAGCAAGCAAATCTTCCGCCGGCATGGCCTCGGCCGCGGCCGCCCAGCCCGGCTCGGCATTATTGAGGAGAAATTCCGGTTTTTCCGGCAGCACATCGGCAATGGCGTTTATGGCGGTCATGATGGTTTTCTGAATGGAAAGAAAAAACAAAAAACCCGCTGAGGGTTGATTCAGCGGGCTTTCCGAGAGCTTAGCGTCTGAGTAGGGCTACACGCGCGCGCTCATCCAGCCGGGGCCGGACAACAACAGAACTCGCACATGCGCAACGACATCATTTCAGCCATGAGTCTAGCACGAAAACCGAAACCGCGGAGGGGTAAATTCAATTTCGAGAGATGACTCCGCGAGCGGCATGACCGATGCGCTGTATTGACAAATCATGATTTATCATGAAAATATAAAATCAAAATGCAGGGCCAACGGGAAAAATTCGCGACCCAGGTCAATGCCGAAATTCTCCGGGCCGTGCGCGGCCTGGCCGGGAAAGAAGGCCGTCAAATCCAGGCGCTGGTGGAAGAAGCCCTGACCGATCTGCTGGAAAAAGCGCGGCACGAGCGCCGAGACAAACCACGCGCGCGGGAACTGCTGGAGATTGCCCAACAAGCGGCTCGATTGCCGGTGCTCGATCACCGCAGCCCGGACGAGATCCTGGGCTATGACGAGCATGGATTGCCCACATAATGGTGATTGATACCTCGGCTTTAATCTGCATATTGCAAATGGAGCCGGAGGCCGGTGCGTTCATTCAACAGATTGAAAGCGCCAATTTTCCGGCATTATCGGCGGTTACCCTGGTGGAAGCCTCGATCATCATGCGGGCGCGCCGGGGCGAGGATGGGCTTCACTACCTGGACCGTTTTATACAGCGGGCCAATATTGAAATTCACAGCGTGGACCGGGAACAGGCGGACATCGCGCGACGGGCTTATCAACGCTTTGGCAAAGGCCGGCATGCGGCGGGATTAAATTTTGGGGACTGCTTCAGTTACGCATTGACGGTTCATATGGGCACGGAATTGCTCTGCAAAGGCAACGATTTCGCTCAGACGGATTTACCTCTGGCCATGAGCAAATAAAAAGGCTCAACCACTCCGCGCGTCCTGCCTGCGGACTTTGTTCAACGCAATTTCTTTGAGATTGCCGCACACTTGCAGCGAATCGGCCGCGAATGCTCAGGCCAGGCGGGAAATCCCGGGCAGATCATCATAGTCAGAATCAAAACTGAAAACTTGCGCAATGCCATGCTGGCGCATGACCGCCGCATGCAAAGCATCCCGGGCGGAAAGCCGGGGATAGCCGAGCACGATATCCCGGGCTTTTTCCATAATCACAAGATCAACGGAAAAAACCTCATC
>JAJZKJ010000281.1 GCA_021804195.1 Acidobacteriota bacterium | reverse complement strand
TCGGTGGACCGGAATTTGCAAACGTGAACATTATGGGGGTGGCTCACGGGCGGGATAAGCAGTTGCTCTTGGCGCACAAAATGGCGATCGACGCTCATCTGGACGCGGTCGGCATTCCCGTTTCCTATACCAACGTTTTCTGGGGGGGGCGCAGTGAAATAAAACCCAGCGAAATTGCCCCGCAAGCCTATGAACTGTGGTGCCGAAGCATCGGGATTGATCCGGCATCCGTGCGAGAATGATAAGGATTATTCATGACCCGCGGTTTATTTTCAGGGAGCGGCTTACTTTGTGCGGTGGTGTTTCTCGTCGGTGCGGCCTGGCCCCGCGGTATGGCGCCGGCCGCCGGCGCGCCGGGAAAAGAATATGTTCCGCTCCCTCTGAATTCTTCTTCAATAGAAGTCCGGGTAGACAAGCTTCTCCAAAAGCTGACCTTGGCGGAAAAAATCCACTTGCTCGCCGGCGACACCCCCATGCACACTTGGCCGGTCAAACGCTTGGGTATTCCCGCCTTGAAAATGAGCGACGCTTCGGTGGGCGTTCACGATTGGGGTCCGACAACCGCATACCCGGCATCGGTGGCGCTGGCGGCCACGTGGAATACGAGACTGGCTTTTGTAACCGGCCGATCGCTCGGACGCGACGCGCGGGCGCGCGGTGTGAACATTGTTCTTGGCCCCGGCATGGACATCACCCGCCAACCGCAGTGCGGCCGCAACTTTGAATATCTCGGTGAAGATCCTTACCTGGCCGGACACCTGGCGGCGGCTTGGATTCGCGGCCTGCAATCCATGCGTGTGGCCGCAAGCGCCAAACACTACGCCGGCAACGAGCAGGAAACTGATCGCGGCGATATTGACTGCATCATCGGCCCGCGGGCGCTGCACGAAATCTACCTGCCGCCTTTTCGAGACGCCGTCAAACTTGGGCACGTCATGACCATCATGTGCGCCTACAATAAGGTCAACGGCTATTTTTGTTCAGCCAACCATTACCTGCTTACCACCGTACTGCGCCAACGCTGGGGATTTAAGGGCCTGGTCATGTCCGATTGGGGAGCGGTGCATGATACGCTGGGGCCGCTCAACGCCGGTTTGGACCTGGAAATGCCCGATCCCGCTTATTACAACGAAAAGGATATTGAGCCTTTAATCCGCAGTAGCCGGGTGACACTGGCCACCATCAACCAGCATGTCCGCCGGCTATTGCGGGTGATGGTCGCTATGCGTTTTCTGCACCGTCGGCAGAGGATTGCTTCGATTCCGCTCAACGATCCGAAAAGCCGGGCGACGGCGCTTAAAATCGCCGCCGAGGGCACGGTTCTGCTTAAAAACAAGGACGGCATTCTACCGCTGCGACGCGATGCTCTGAAAACTATCTTAGTCGTGGGACCGAATGCTTCACCCGCAGTAACCGGCGGCGGCGGCAGCTCGTATACCACGCCCATCATCAAGCCCATCAGCATGCTCGCGGCCATCCGTGCCGCAGCCGGGCCGAAGGTCCGTGTTATTTACCTGCCTTATCCACGTCGCATGAATTTGAATTGGCTTATCCACCGCTCCGCCTATCTGCCGATTCATGGCCGCAAGGGGCTCCAGGGGAGCTACTATGCAAATATCGACCTCGCCGGTCGACCGGTGGCCACACGACTGGACAAGCAGATTAATTTCGATTGGATGCTCAATCATCCGGTTCCTCAGATCTCACGGGCGGCCTTCTCCGCTCAATGGGTTGGCAAAATTCGACCGCTGATTTCGGGCCGATACATCTTCGCCGCCGGAGCTAACGGTGCTTCGCGCGTCTTTCTCAATGGAAAAAAGATCATCGACATGTGGCATCCGAACTCGTTGCGTTTGGCTGCTGCCGAGGTAAAACTCTTTGGCGGGAAAACCTACCGCCTGCGCATTGAATATTACAACACCAAAGGCGCTGCACAGATGTACTTCAGGTGGGGGCCGATGTTCAACCTTCTAACCAAAACCGATCGTGCGACCATCCGTTCGGCCGACGCGGTCATTGCCTGCATGGGCTTTTCACCGAAGACCGAACATGAAGGAGCCGACCGCTCCTTCCACATGCCCGATGCCCAGGGCGAATACCTGCACGAGGTCAGCCAGGTTGATCCGCATACTATTGTTGTGATAAACGCCGGCGGAAACGTCGCCATGAGCCACTGGATTCACCAGGTTGACGGCCTCTTGTTTGCCTGGTATCCCGGCGAGAACGGCAACACGGCGGTGGCGAATATTATTTTCGGCGGTATTTGTCCCAGTGGGAAACTGCCCGACAGTTTCGAAAAGCACTGGCGTGATTCCGCGGCCTACGGCCACTTTCCCGGCCACAATGGCGTGGTTCACTTCGCGGAGGGAATCTACGTCGGCTATCGCTGGTTCGACTCCAAACATATCCAGCCGCGATACTGTTTCGGCTACGGTCTGTCTTACACCACGTTCGCCATGAATCACCTGAAGGTGTCATCGGACGGTTCCGGCAAACATCGCGATATTCATGTATCCATCAAGGTAACCAACACCGGACGGCGGGCCGGCGCCGAAGTGGTGCAGCTTTATGTGCGGCCGCCGCAAAACGGCGCCGTCCGGCGCACTTTCCAGCAACTCAAGGGATTTGCCCGCGTGGAGCTTAAGCCCGGCCAAACCCAAACGGTGCGCCGGACGCTGCATTGGCGCGACTTCGCCTATTTTGACGTTCGGAGCAATTCCTGGCGGGTTCCGCCGGGCCGCTACGGCATTGCCGTTGGGTCGTCCAGCCGCGACATTGCGGCGCACCAGGCGGTGCGCTGGCGATAAGCGGTTGGGCGTCCGCCGTTCGCCCGGTGCGGATGCGATTTCCCGCGGATTGTTTTTGAACCAGGAGTTGCGAGAATCATATAAACCATGACCGCAATACCCGGCGCATACGAACTGGTTCAAGAGCAATTCCGCATTGCCGCCGCCGTGGATTTCTCGCCATGGCCGGTGACCATCCAGAGCGCGCCAGGTCGTGTGGATGTACTTGGAGGACTGGCCGCGGAAGCCGGCGGCATGGTCGCGCAGATGGCTCTGCCGCGCCGGGCCGCGGTGGGAATTCAATGGCGTAATGATGGAATACTGAGTTTTCACTCCCGCCGGATCGGCGCGCCTGCCATCAACCGGGTGCGGGTACCGGCCCATGAATTGTTTTCCGGAGACCAGCTTCCATCACCGGCGACGCTATGGCCCCGGCTGCCCTTGGAGACGCGCTGGGCCGCACCGCTGCTGGCCTTGTTTTATCTGCTGGTGCGGGATGGGCGTCTGCCGCCGCGTTCCGGTGTATCTGCGGCGCCGCGCGGCGCCACGGTTGTGATCGAATCCGACATCGCCATCGCCGCTGCCCAGGCCAGTTCCACGGCGGTGGCAACCGCGCTGTTGCAGGCGATTATGCACGAGGTGCGGTTTCCCATCGGTACCGTGGAAAAGGCTGTTCTGATCCATGACGCCGAAACCCTTTTCGGATTTTCCGGCGGCCATGTGGTTGACGCCTTGACATTGCTCTGCGCGCTGGACGGCCCGCCGGCCCATTTGCTGCGTTACCGCGCGCAGCCGCACGAATTGCTCGGTCAGATCACGCTTCCGCCGGATGTGCGCATTGTGGCGTTGAACACCGGTATACCCGCCACCCGCGGCGGAGAAACGGTTCGCGCGCTGCGCCTCGCCGGCGCCATGGGACGGCGCATCATCGATGTTATTTACCGCGATCTCGGCCGGCGCCATGCGCCGCTGCACGGCTACCTGGGCAACCTCTCCCCCGGTCTTTACCGCCGCTATTTTCGCGCGCTGCTGCCGCGGCGCATGCGCGGCAATGATTTTCTCCGCACGTACGGTGAACCGCCCCCCGCGGCGGGCCGGATCGATCCTGATCGGATCTATCGTGTGCGAACCGCCGTCGATCACCTCATTTCTGAGCACGAGCACACCGAGAATTTCCTTCAGGCCATGGAGGAGCTGACCGAAGACGCCGCCGCAATTTCGGTTCCGCAGCGCCATCTGATCCTCCAGCGCGCCGGTCGGCTCATGCTGGCCTCGCAACATAGCTATCGCCTGCGACTGGGGCTTTCCTGCCCACAGGCGGACTGGCTGATTGACCGGCTGGCGAGCGCCGGACCCGAGTGCGGCGTGTATGGCGCCAGAATAACCGAATGTGGCGGCGGCGGAACGGTGGTCGTCTTGCTGAGTTCCGCCAGCCAGGCTACGGATGTCCTGTTGGATCTCAT
>JAJZKJ010000003.1 GCA_021804195.1 Acidobacteriota bacterium | reverse complement strand
GGACCGCAAGTCGTGGTGTCGCGCACGGAGCCGCTGCTGGTGCAGCGGCTGTTTGAATCGGAGGTGCCGGAAATTTACGACGGCACCATCGTGATTCAGGCGGTGGCCCGCGAGGCGGGCGAGCGCACCAAAATCGCGGTCTATTCCCGCGACAAGGACGTGGATTGCGTGGGCGCCTGCGTGGGGATGAAGGGCATGCGGGTGCAGAGCGTGATTCGCGAGCTGCGGGGCGAAAAAATCGACATTATCGAATACCATTCCGAGATCGCGCAATTTGCCGCCAACGCGCTCAGCCCGGCCAAGATCAGCCGGGTGACCATTCTCGATTCCGAAGCCCACCACCTGGAAGTGGTGGTGGATGACACCCAGCTTTCACTGGCGATCGGGAAAAAGGGACAGAACGTGCGGCTGGCCTCCAAGCTGCTGAGCTGGAAAGTGGACATCAAGAGCGAAGAGGAAAAGCGGCGCGAAGTGGAAGAACAGATGGCGGCGCTGGTTTCGTCTCCGCCCAGTGAGACGGCGCTGGCCGAACTGGCGGGCTTGAGTGAAGCCGTCCGCGCCAACCTCGCGGCGGCCAATATCACCACGGTCGAGCAACTGGGCGGCATGACGCCGGAACAGCTGCAGGAAATTCCCGGCATCGGGCCCAAAACGGTGGAAAAGATTTTTGTGCTGGTGAACCGCTTCTTTGGCGCGAATGTGGAAGGCGCCAATGCCGAAGAAGGCGAAGAAGGCGGCACGCCCGCGCCGGATTCGCCCGATGCGGCCGGTCCACGCAGGGAAAGCGGCGCAACGGGAACCGTGGACGCGGAAACCGGGGTGGACGATACGAATGCCACCGCGGCCGGGGATACGGCCGGTCAGGCGCTGGACGAAGAGCGCGAACAGAGCGTGCTCGATGTTCCCGCGGCCAGCGAGCGCCGGAAATCGGAAACCCCTGATCCGGAAGACCAGTCGGGTCCCGATCCGCAAGGACCGGGCGCGGGGCCGAGTTTATGACCGGGGCATGAAACATTGATGAGCCTGGGAGCCGGCTGGGCCGGAAATCCCGGGCAGAAAATCAGAGATTTGTGAGCGAAACGACAACAGCAAAGATCCGGATCAACGATCTGGCGCGCGAGCTGGAGGTGAAATCCAGCGAGCTCCTGAAATCCCTGCCCTTACTGGGGTTCACGGAAAAAAAGACCCACTCCAGCACGATTGATGAAGATCTGGCCGAGCATGTGCGCCGCTATATCCGCGACGGCATATTGCCGGGAGCGGCGGCGGCGCCGGAAGAGGCTCCGATTACAGCCGTGCCCGCGGCTCCGGTCCCAGCGGCGCCGGAAACAGCTCCCGCCGCGGCGCCGGAAGAAGCCGCGCCAACCGCACCGGTCGCCGCAGCCGCGCCGGCCGAAGCCGCGCCGGCAGACTCCGCGGCCGCCGCAGTTGAATCAGCGCCGGCTCCGGCCGCCAAAAAGCCTACGGCCGTGAGCAAAGCCGCGCCGGCGAAACCGGCACGGCCGCAGGCGCCGCCTCCGGCGGTGGGATTGCGTCCCGCGGCAAAGCCCAGCTCGCCCGCGCCCGGCATCCGTCCCGCGCCCTTGCAGCCCGGACGCTATACTCCGGCCGCCACGCCGGGACTGCGCACCGCGCCCAGCAGCACGATAGCAAAACCAGCCGCCGCCCAGCCCGGACGGCGCGTAATCGTGCCGGTTGCGAGCGAGAGGCCGATTTACAAAGCCCCCGATAAACCGGTGTCGGGCAAGCCCCTGGTGGCACGCACCCAAGCGCTGACGCCGGGCAAACCGATCTATCAGCGTCCGGCCCCCGCCGGCGCCCGGCCCAGCTTTACTCCCGAGGGCCGCAGGCCGCAGCATCCCACCCGGCCGGGCGGCGGCCGCCCGGCCGCACCCGCCGGCCGCCGGCATGAGCCGCGGGTGAAGGAAGGCCCGCTCAAATACCAGTCCCGCGGCGAGGCCGCGGCCGCCGCGGTCGCAGCCAATCAAAACATCGTGATCAGCGAGGGGCTGACGGTTAAGGATTTTTCCGAACGCCTGGGCATGCGCGCGCGCGATGTCATCCGCAAACTGTTTGACCGCGGCGTCATGGCGACCGTCAACCAGTCGCTTGATCTGGAAGTCGCCAAACAAGTGGCGGCCGAACTGGGGGCGGAAGCCCGCATTGTTTCCTTCGAGGAACAGACGCTGCAGGACCAGGAGCCGGCCGGCGCCGAAGCCGGTCCGCAGAACCTGCGCCCGCGCGCCCCGGTGGTCACGATCATGGGCCACGTGGATCATGGCAAAACCTCGCTGCTCGACGCCATCCGCCAAACCAACGTGGCCGGCGGCGAAGCCGGCGGCATAACCCAGCATATTGGCGCCTACTCGGTGGAAATCACCGATCCCGAATCGCCGGCCGTGGGCCGCCGCATCGTCTTCATTGATACCCCGGGGCATGAGGCCTTTACCCGCATGCGCGCCCGCGGGGCGAAGGTCACCGATCTTGTGGTGCTGGTTGTCGCCGCCGATGACGGCGTGATGCCCCAGACGCTGGAAGCGATGGACCACGCCAAGGCCGCCGGCGTGCCGCTGATCGTCGCGGTCAACAAAATTGACAAGCCCGATGCCGTGCCCGACCGGGTGAAGAAACAGCTCGCCGACCGCGGGCTGGTCCCCGAGGCGTGGGGCGGGCAGACGGTCATGGTGGATGTCTCGGCCAAGGCCAAAACCAATCTGCGCTTGCTGCTGGAAATGATTCTGCTGGTGAGCGACCTGCAGGATCTCAAAGCCGATCCCGACCAGCCCGGACAAGGCGTGGTGCTGGAAGCCGAACTGGACCGCGGCCGCGGGCCGGTGGCGCATGTGCTGGTGCAGACGGGAACCCTCAAGCCGGGAGATACCGTGCTGGCTGGGGCGGTGATGGGCCGGGTGCGCGCGATGTTTGACGATCGCGGCCGGCCGTTGACCGAAGCCGGGCCGGTAACCCCGGTTGAAGTGCTGGGCCTCGAGGGACTGCCCGAGGCCGGCGACCGGCTGGTCGCCATGCAGGACCGCATCAAAGCCCGCCAGATGGTGGAATTCCGCGAGCAGAAGGCCCGCGATATCGCCCTGGCGCGCGCCGCCCGCCATAATCTTGAAAGCCTGAGCCAGCAGATGGCGTCCGGGGAAGTCAAGGACCTGCCGCTGATCCTCAAGGCCGATGTGCTGGGCTCGGTTGAGGTGCTGACCGACGCTTTGCAGAAGCTTTCCAACCCCAAAGTGCGGCTGGTCATTCTGCATTCGGGCGTGGGCGCGGTTACGGAAAATGACGTGCTGCTGGCTTCGGCATCGAATGCCGTCATCGTGGGCTTCAGCGTGCGCCCCGAGCGCAAGGCGACCGAGCTGGCCGAGCAGGAAAAAGTGGATATCCGCCTGCACTCCATCATCTATGAGCTGATGGACGAAATGCGCAAGGCCATGACCGGACTGCTCGAGCCGGTGTTCAAGGAAACCGTGACCGGACGCGCCGAAGTGCGCGAAGTCTTCCGCATTCCCAAGGTGGGCACCATCGCCGGTTGCCTGGTGCGCGAAGGCAAAATCCACCGCGACGCACAGCTGCGGGTGGTGCGCGACGGAGCCGTGGTCTATACCAGCCGGGTCCAATCGCTGCGCCATCTCAAGGAAGATGTCACCGAAATCAAAAACAATATGGAATGCGGCATCGGCATCGCCAATTTCGCCGACGTAAAGGCCGGTGATGTGCTCGAAACCTTTACGGTGGAAAAGATCAGCGCCCTGGCTCTGGCCTGACGGCCCGGGCCGCAAAATGCCGCACGGCGGCTCCCCATGCCCGTCGGCCGCTTGCAAATCGAAATCGAGATTCCCGGCGCACGCTCGCTGAAAGACCGGCGCAACGTGGTGCGCTCGCTCAAACAGCGGCTGCGCGCCCGTTTCAATGTCGCGGTCGCGGAAATGGATGCCGCCGTGGTCTGGAATCGCGCCAGCCTTACGGTTGCCGCCGTCAGCCGCGATGCCGCTTATCTGCGCGGACAACTCGAGCGCGTGGGGGAAAGCGCGATATCGGCGCTGCCGGGCGAAAACGTGAGTCTGGGAGAAATCGCCATCTGGGAGGACGCGGAGGACGGCGGCTGAGGCCGGCACGCGCCCCGGGAGGTTCATTATGCCGCACCGTCCGGAACGCCTGGCGGAAATGCTGCGCGAAGAGCTCACCGACCTGATCAGCGGCGAGGTCGCGGACCCGCGCGTGGGGCTGGCTCAAATTACAGAAATTAAAGTCGCGCCCAATCTGCATCAGGCGCTGGTCTATGTTGGCGTCATGGGAGGCGCCGAGCAGGAGCGCCACACATTGGCCGGGCTGATGTCGGCGCGCGGCTTTCTCCGCGCCCAACTGGCCCAGCGGCTGCAAATTCGCCAGATGCCCGAACTGCGGTTTGAAATTGACCGCTCGGAAGAGCTGGAATCGCGGCTCGATACGCTGCTGCGGCGCGACCGCAAAAAACATCCCAAGGCCGCAAATTAGCTTACGGCGGCAAAAATTCTTTCGTTCTTCTTCGTAGTAAAATTAAGTTCCGCATACGATCATCGCAAAAGGAAATCCAGCATGTCTGGTGTCAGCATTACCATTCGCCGCAACGGACCCCTGGTGGTGCAGGGCCCGTTTCAGTTCATTGATTCCAATGGCCAGACCATCACGGTGGACAAGCCGGTCATCGCGCTTTGCCGCTGCGGCGGTTCCACGAACAAGCCTTTCTGCGACGGCACGCACAGCAAGATCGGCTTTCAAGGCGCCGAAGCGGCGGTTTTGGCGGCGGAAGCCGCCAAAGCGCAGTCATCCAGCTAATGCCCGAAGGCGCACCCCTCTCCGCGCCGGCAGCGGACATGAATCCCGCGGCCGCGGCCCTGAATGACCCCGGCTTAAAGGCCGCAGAGCGGCGCATCAGGCTGTTGATGCGGCTGCTGGGGATTGCCGCCACGGGGCTGGCCGGAGTTTTTTTCGGCTGGCGCGCGGCCTTCGGCGCCGCCGCGGGCGCGATTCTGGCGGAGTGGCACTTGCGCTGGATTGGCCGTCAGGTGGACCGCTGGATGATTCAGCCCATCACGCAGGCGGCCCGGAACGCGCCTGCGGTTGCGGGAGCGGCGCTTCCAGCTCCAGCAAAATATAAAAAGCTGCTGGGCTGGCTGCGCTGGCTGATACTGGCAGGCGTGCTTTATGCTACATTAAAAGTTGCCTGGCTGCCGCCGTTAGCGGTGCTGGCGGGGTTTTCCTCGCTGGCCGGCGGCGTGATGCTGGAAGCCGGCTATCTGCTGACGCAATATTTGAGGCACAACTTATAAAGGGCACGGAAACGACCGCGCACCCATGCATCAACTCTGGTTTACACGCTGGCTGAACGCACTTTTCGCCCGCCCCGCCGACGCGCTGCTGCGGCTGCTGCATGTGGCGCCGGCGCATCCTGCCGCGCCCATCCCCAATCATGTGGCGATGGAAGTTCTGGCGGCATTGATCATCGCGCTATTCGCGGTCTGGATACGGCCGCGGCTTTCGGTGGACAAACCAGGCGCCTGGCAGCACATCCTCGAGCTTTTATGGACGGGCATCGAAAGCCAGGCGGAGGAAGTGATTGGCCATGATGCCCAGCGCTTTCTGGGATTTTTGATGACCCTGGCCGTGCTCATTTTAGTCGGCAACCTGATGGGCCTGATTCCGGGTCTGGCCGCGCCGACAGCGCAAATCACGGTGCCTTTGGGCTGCGCCCTGGTCACGTTTGTCTATTACCACATGCAGGGCATTCGCCGGCAGGGCTGGCTGAGTTATGGGAAAACCTTCCTGGGGCCGATTCCGCTGCTGGCATTTCTGATGCTGCCGATCGAGCTCATCAGCCATCTGGCGCGCATCCTTTCGCTTTCAGTGCGCTTATTCGCAAACATGTTCGCCGGCGACATGATCATTCAGATCATGATGGCCTTGTTTCCCCTGGCCGGGGTGGTCTTCATGACCTTTCATTTCTTTATTGCCCTGCTGCAGGCCTACATTTTTGTCCTGCTGGCCATGATCTATCTGGCCGGGGCGGTGGAATCGCACCACGGACCGGCGGAAGAAGCGGCCGTGGCATAAGTTTGCAGTGCCCGATGGCGTGAGCCCCGGATCCTGCGCGGCCCGGGGAACCACCTCCCAGCGGGATTTCATAACCCGGGCGCGGCCGTTCCGCGAAGGAGAAGCGTATGCGTCGTTATTGGAAATCGTTTTTGACCCTGGCCGCAATTTTTCTGGCGGCTACTCCATTATTTGGCCAAAGCGCCGGTGCGGGAGCCGCTACCGGTTCGGTGGCAAGCTGGGTGCCGATCGGCGCCGGCATCGGCATGGGCATTGCCTCCGGGCTGTGCGGCATCGGCCAAGGCATGGCCACCGCCGGCGCTTCCGAGGCTCTGGCCCGCAATCCCGGCGCGGCCGCCGGCATTCGTTTTTCGCTGATTCTGGGCCTGGTGCTGATTGAGTCTCTGGCCCTGTACACCTTTGTCATCATCCTGATGAAAACATAAACGGGATGAAATTTGGGGAGTTGAAAAGGGGCGGCAGCCGCAGCGGTTGGCCGCCCTTTATATTTGATCGGGCCGGATTTTGCGAAACTCGCCGGGGGGAAGATCCGCCAGCTCCAGTTTGCCGATGCGGGTTCGCACCAGCTTCAAAACCGTGTGCCCCAGCGCCTCCAGCATGCGCCGTACCTGCCGGTTTTTGCCTTCCGTGAGGGTGATCTCCAGACGGCAGAAGCGGCCGTTATCGCCGATATAGTTGATTTCGGCGGGTCCGCTGCGCTCGCCCCGGCCAATATCAAGACCCTGACGGAGCCGCGCCAGACCGGCTTCATCCACAATCGCATTCACTTTTACCAGGTAAGTCTTGGGCACCTTGGTGGCGGGCTGGGTGATACGCTCGGCGAAGATGCTGTCATTCGTCAGGAGCAGTAATCCGCTGCTGTCGAGATCGAGCCGGCCGACGGGAAACAACCATTTGCCTTCCTGGCCCAGGCGGAGCTTCTGAGCGATAAGATCGTAAACCGTTTTGCGGCCGCGCGCGTCGCCATGGGCGGTGAGCACGCCTTTGGGCTTATGCATGACCCAGTATTGCCGGGGCGCGTTTTTCAGCCGCCGGCCGTCCAGACGCAGGCTGGGGTCTTTGGCCTCCACCCAGGTCAAAGGATCGCTGATACGCCGGCCTTGCAGGCTGACCCGTCCGGCCCGGATGGCTTCGGCCGCCTGGGCGCGCGACATCAGTCCGCTGCGCGAAAGCAGCCGGTCGAGAGTCAGTTCGGGCTTGTGCCGGCGCGCGGGTTTTTGCCGGAGGGGGGTTGAAGGCATGGCAACCACAGGGAGATTGGGGCGAAACCAGAATAACGTGAAATGCGGAGTGTGGACCGCTGCGGCTGCGGCACAATAGATAGGTGCAACCGGAACGACTGCGGCAACTGCTGGAACAGGTGGCGGCGGGCAAGGTTTCGCCGGCGCGGGCGCAAACTGAATTGCGGCAATTACCGTTTGAAAATCTCGGCTTCGCCCAGGTGGACCATCACCGCGCCCTGCGCAACGGAGCGGCCGAGGTGATTTTCGCCCAAGGAAAAACCCCGCGGCAAGTGGTGGCCATTGCCGCCGCGCTGCGGCGCAAGCAGGCCAATCTTTTAATCACTCGCGCCACGCCGGCGGTGGCGCGGGCGGTGAAGCGGCGCTGGCCGCAAGCCCGGTATTACCCCGCTTCGGGTGTGATCCGCTGGCGCGCGGAAGGCAAAAAAAATAAGCCCGCGGCGCGATTGCCGGTGCTGATCGTTTCCGCCGGAACCAGCGACCATCCGGTGGCGGAAGAAGCGATGCTGACCGCGGACGCCCTGGGCTGCCGCACCGAGTTGATTCAGGATGTGGGCGTGGCCGGCCTGCACCGGCTGCTGGCGCATGTGCCCAGATTGCAGCAGGCGGGGGTGGTGATCGTGGTGGCGGGCATGGAAGGGGCGCTGCCCAGCGTGGTCGGCGGACTCACGCAGGCGCCGGTGATCGCGGTGCCCACCCGGATCGGCTATGGGACCGGACTGCATGGCGTGGGCGCATTGATGGGCATGCTGAATGCCTGCGCGTCGAATGTGGTCACGGTCAATATTGATAACGGCTTTGGCGCGGGCTATGTGGCGGCGCAAATCATGCGGCTCGCCGGCCGGGAAACAATGAAAAGCTGATTAAAGCAATTCTTCGCAGCCGGCGGCGGCGGGCGTGGCGATGATTTCGGCTTCCCGCCCGGTGGCCTGGGCATAGGCATGCGCCGTGGCGCTGCGGAATGGTTCCACCAGCTCGGGGCGCACCAGATTGACGGTGCACCCGCCGAAGCCGCCGCCCGTCATGCGGCCGGCCAGAAACCCCGGCGCCGCTTCGGCCGCCGCGACCATGATGTCGAGTTCGCGGCAGGAGATTTCATAATCATCGCGCATGCTGGCATGGGAAGCGGAAAACAGGCGCCTTAAACGGGCAAAGTCGCCGTCATGGAAGGCCCGTCCCGCATCCAGCACGCGCTGATTTTCGGTGACGATATGGCGGCAACGGCGGAAGATCACCGGCGGCAGATCGGCTTGATGCGCGGTTAATTCCGCGATGGTTACATCCCGCAGACTGGCGATTTCGGGCCGATCGCGGCGCAGCAGGTCCACTCCGGTTTCGCATTCCTGGCGGCGCTGGTTATATTCCGAGCCGGCCAACTCGTGTTTGACCCCGGTGTTGCAGATGACCAGGGCGCAGCCGGCGGGCAGGGCAACCAGTTCCCATTCCAGATTGCGGCAGTCGAGGCGGAGGGCATGACCGGCGCGGGCGAAAGTGCTGATAAATTGATCCATGACGCCGGATTGAGTGCCGGCGAAGGCATGCTCCGCATGCTGGCCGGCGCGCACCAGATGCAGGGGATCGAATGACGCGCCCGACAAGCTGGCCAGGGCCAGGCCGGTGGATATTTCCAGCGCGGCGGAGGAGCTGAGCCCGGCTCCGTAGGGGACCTCGCTGGTGACAAAAAGCTCGGCGGCATGCAGGGGCAGGCCTTGCACTTGCAGGCCATCCGCGACACCCGCCAGATAATTGCCCCAGCCGCGCAGAGGCTTCAGTTGATCGAGTGACAGGGAAAAGGTTTCCGGAAACTGCGCGCTGGCCATGCGCAACTCGCGGCCGGCGCGGGGGCGGGCGGCGACATAAGTGTAACGGTCAATTGCGGCCGGCAGGACAAAACCCAGATTGTAGTCGGTATGTTCGCCGATCAGGTTGACGCGTCCGGGAGCGCGAAACAAGCGCACCGGACCGCACAGCCGGGCGCTGGCCATTTCCCGCACTGCCGCCGGAGTCAGCCGCTGGGATGACGACAGGCTCATGCGCCCGCGCTCCCGATAGCCTGGCGCAACTCGGCGGCCTTCTCTTCGGCCAGCGTATCGTTGATGAACGTTCCCGCGCCCGATTCGCAGCCGGCCAGATATTTCAGGCGAGTGGCGCTGCGGTAGGGCGGCAGAAATTCAATATGAAAATGAAAATACGGGTGGGAACGGCCGTCACAGGGAGACTGATGGAGCAGCATCATGTAGGGGAAAGAAAAATTAAATAGCCGGTCAAAGCCCGTGAGCACGCGTTGCAGTGCCTGGGCCCAGAGTTGAATTTCATGATCCGTCAGCTCCAGCAGACTGCCCAGATGGCGGCGCGGCAGCAGATGGGTCTCGTATGGATAGCGGGCGTAAAAGGGGATGACGGCGGTGCAGGCGGCGTTTTCGTAGACCACGCGCCGGCCCTGGCGGCGCTCGCTGGCCAATTGCGCACAGAGCAGACAAGCATGATGACTGCTCCAGTGGCCGCGCATCTGCTGCAGTTCGCGGGCCGGAATGGGCGGAATATAGTCGAAGGCATAGATCTGGCCGTGCGGGTGCGACAGTGTGACGCCGATGACCTCGCCTTTATTTTCAAAGATCAGAACATATTCAATTTCCGGCCGCCGGCTTAACTCCTGATAGCGGTCGCGCCAGACGCGGATCAGGCGCTCGATCTTGGCCACCGGTTCCTGGGCCAGCGTGGTGTCGTGGCGGGGCGAATAAACCACCACCTCGCAGGCGCCGCGCGCCGGCCGCACCGGAGTGAGCTTTGTTCCCCGCACCGCGGGCCGGGGCGGATGGCGTTGAAAGGAGGGAAACTTGTTTTCAAAGACCGCGATTTCGAAATCGGGAAAGGGAATCTCGGTTTCCATTTTGCCCGGCCGGGTGGGACAGAGCGGGCAATAGTCGGGCGGAGGATGAAAAGTGCGGTCCTGGCGGTGCGTGGCCGTAACCACCCATTCGCCCAGCAGCGGATTCCAGCGCAGTTCCGACATAGCGTTTTGCGAAAAATCAGCTTTTGCGCGGCGATGCCGCCGGGGTTGAGGGGGCCGATTTAGTTTCAGCGAAGGTATAAAGAAACAATTTACGGCCGTCGGGCTTGGTCAGGTCCTGGCGGCGCAGGACCGTGTTTGGGGCTGGGGTTGGGGCGGCGATGGCGCGTTTTTTCATGCGGAGATTCAGTTTATCAAAAGCTAGTCATGAAGGACCAGGCTGTTTCAGAATTTGCCGTTCTTTTCAAGCGTAGAAGCCGCTTGGATTCCAGTCCAACCCCGTTCCATTTGCGCGCGCGCCTCGAGTCAACTCGAGATCCCGCCAGATTGGAATACGCCAGCAGATCGTGATTGGAATAGGCAGCGGCCACGCATCCGCGTTTGCGCAAACACAACCGATTGCCTTCGCGCATCAGCCCCGCACTTTCTTACGGCACACCCGCCAAACCCGCCGCCGCCACTCGCGCGCAACACGCCGGCTTCCTTAAACTCCCGCGTGAATTTTCATGGCTTCAATCCCATGACACAATTCTCCATTCGCCAAGAAGTAAGCGTGTCTTATTCAGTTATATCAGCCCGGGGATCCACACTAGGCCGCGAGATGGAATGTGATTAGTTGAGGTGTAGTAGAAAAAAATTAATGACTGTGATTGGCAGCGTTCACATATGGAAAATCGTTGATTGTATCGCCCGCGATTCGAACAATAGCCGTAACCCAGTGCGCAAAGATGTGTGGAAAAGACAGGCGATGGTAAAAACACGCTCAACTTTCGCGATACCGTTGATGCTAGCCATATTAGGGCTAGCCGCCACGGAACATGGCAGCGCGACGCGACTGCCGAGCCTGGTATTTGTAGAAACGGCGCGGGAATCTCCCGACCTATTCGTACGGCGGTTTCCGCTCGGGAGCCGCCTTGTGCGCTGGTCGCCGGATCACGCCGTCCCGACCGACCTTACCCCCGATTTGTACGCTGCTGCCGACCCGCGCGTTTCCTTCAATGGGCGTCAGATCTTGTTTGCCGGGCAGCGCCGGCGCGGCGGGCATTGGCAAGTGTGGCGAATGGCCGCCATGGGCGGAAAACCAATCCAGGTGACACATTGCGCGGCGAATTGTTTGCGTCCGGCCTGGCTGCCTGGCGGTTGGATCATTTATACGTTACAGGGAGGGGAAGCGGGGAGGCTTGGTTCGCAGATTTACCGATCGAGAGCCAATGGCGGCGAGCCGCAGCCCATCACCTTTGGTCCGGGTAACTTTCGCGTGGAAGCAGTCCTGCCCAGCGGCCGCTTGTTGGTCTCAGCGGCGTCGCCGTTGGTTGCAGACGCATCGAGAAGCGCGCGGGCGTTGTATACGCTGCGGCCCGATGGGTCCGCGTTACGGCTGTTTCGGGGCTCCTATCCGGCACACACCGTGCCCGGCAGCGCTCGTGCCATGCCCCATGGAGTGGTGGCGTTCATTGCTCGCCGGGCGGCTTCCGCGGCGCACCACGCTCCAGCCGGATGGGGCGATCTGGCATGGTACACGCCTCAATCGCCGCACGCGGTGCGAGTGCCGCGGGCGATGCCAGCCTTCAATTCGATACGGCCGTTCCAAGGCCAGCGCTGGCTGCTCAGCGGCACAGCGCTCGATAAAATGGCGGGGTGCGGCATCCATATTTTCGACTCCGCGACCGGCCGCCTTGCGGCTTCCGTATATAGCGCACCGGGCATCACTTGCGCGCAAGCGACGCCGCTCACATCGCATCCCACGCCGCAACTGTACTTCAGCCTAGTCAATCCGCAACTTGCGAGCGGCCGTGTCATTTGTTTGGATGCCTACCGTTCGCCTGGCGCACCGGGCGATCATTTGCCTGGCGGGTTGATGCGGGTGCGGGTTATGGCATTGGAGCACGCGCAACCGGAGATGCTCGGCGCGGCGCAGGTCGAACCCGACGGCTCCTTTTACCTGCGCTTGCCCGCGAATCTGCCGCTGCGCTTCGATCTCCTCAACGCCCGCGGCGCAGTGGTGAAAGCGCAGCGAAGCTGGATCTGGATACGGCCCGGCGAAGATGCCGGTTGCGAGGGCTGCCACGAAGGCCCCGCGCTCACGCCGGTCAACCATTGGCCGCGGGTGCTCCGGCGTCTCCGCGCGCCGATTCCCATCGGCCTGCCTGCGGCGGCTCCGAGAAGCGCCGCGAAAGTGAGGACCCGATGACGCTTTCGAGACGACAACTGCTGGCCGCCGCGGCCGCTGCCGCCCCATGGGGCGCGCTGCGTGGCTGGGGGCTGGGACGCGTCCCCCGGGATGCGCCTCCCGCCGGACCACAATTTCTGGATGTTACGGCGCGCTCGGGCATTCATTACCGGCATTCCTTCGGCGAGAAGCATCTCAGCTCGATCCTGGAAGGCACGGGCGCCGGCTGCGCCTGGCTGGATTACAACAATGACGGCTGGCTCGATCTTTACGTTGCCAACGGGCGCTATCTCCCTGGCGTGACGAATCATTCCGCGCCGGACGGCCGTGATGCCACCAACCATCTCTACCGCAACAACGGCGACGGCACCTTCACCGACGTCACCCGTGAAGCCGGCGTTGGCGGCCGTGGCTTTGCCACCGGAGTGACCGTGGGGGACTTTGACAACGATGGCTGGCCGGATATTTTTATTACCGGGTATTTGCAGTCCGTGCTCTATCACAACAACGGCGACGGCACCTTCACCGACGTTACCGAAGATGCCGGGGCTGGCAACCCGTACTACGCCACAGGCGCGGCTTTTCTCGATTATGACCGTGATGGACGCCTGGATTTATTTATTGGCAACTATCTGCATTTTATACCAAGCTACAGGCATTACTATCCCGGAGATAACTATCCCGGGCCGTTGGATTACGCCCCGCAATTCAACCGTTTGCTGCACAACAATGGCAACGGCACCTTCACGGACGTATCGCGCGAGTCGGGGATCGCCCGCGTTGCCGGACGCGCCATGGGCGTCACCGTGGGCGATTACAACAACGATGGCTGGCCCGACATCTTCGTTGCCAACGACACGATGGAGAGTTTTTTGTATCGCAATAACCACGATGGAACATTCACCAATGTAGCCATCGAACAGAACGTGGCTTTCGGTCAAAACGGCGAGGCCACGACGGCCATGGGCCCGGTGTTTGCCGATTGCCATAACCAGGGCTGGCTCGATCTGTTTGTCTCCGACGCCAGCTATCACCGGTACTATCAAAACGGCCGCGCGGCGCATCAGGCTTTCTTCCTGGACCGCACCGCCCAATCGGGCATCGGCCGCGTCTGCGGCCAGTTCGTTGGCTGGGGCGACGGCGTCTTCGACTATGACAACGATGGCTGGAAGGATATCTTCATTTGCGATGGCGGCTTGGCCTGGATGATTCCCATGAAGAGCGTGTTACTACGCAACGATCACCGGGGCGGTTTCCATTGGGTGCGGGAGGGCGGCTTTTTCGCGCAGCGCCATGTTTGCCGCGGCGCCTGTTTTG
Source organism: Acidobacteriota bacterium (assembly GCA_021804195.1). The sequence continues at coordinate 4,057 of JAJZKJ010000003.1, read as the reverse complement.
GCGACTACGACAATGACGGCTATGTGGACGCCTTTCTGACCACTTTAGGCGGCCCGGGCATTTTGCTGCGCAATACTCCTCCCGAGGGAGCCCGGCAACACTGGCTGACCCTCCGGCTGGAGGGCACACGCAGCAATCGGGATGGATACGGCACACGCCTGGTGGCGGCCGCCGGCGGTTTGCGGCAGATGGTCGAGGCCGTTTCCGCATCCGGTTACCTATCGCAGTCCGATCCACGGCCCCACTTTGGGCTGGGCCATCACAAACAAGTTGACCGGCTGACGCTGCATTGGCCGAGCGGCACGGTGCAAGTGTTGCAAGACATTCCCGCCGACCAGATTCTGCACGTCAAGGAACCCGAAAAAACGGCAGCCCCCGGGAAAGGCCTGGCGCGATGAGAACCGGGCATCCATGGCCGGTCAGCCGCTCTTCCCGGCGCTGGCGGGGCGCCACACGCTGGATCGTCCTCACCCTGGGACTATTGGTGGCGGCGCTCAGCCTGGCGATGCGGCGTGAGCGGCGTGGCAGCGCCTACTGGGAGCGTTTTTATTCCACCCGGCGTTATTTCGATCCGGTAGCCTTGCAGATTTCTCCCCGTGGCCGGCGGTTGTACGTGGCTTGCGAAGGGCGCAATGAAGTTCTGGAAGTCGATACGCATACCCGCCGCGTCATGGGTGAGCTTGCTGTCGGCCGGCACCCCAAAGGGCTGGCGCTTTCCCCCGGCGGACGCTGGCTCTATGTGGCCAATAACTGGAGCAATTCGGTCAGTGTGATTGATACGCGAGCATGGCGGGTAACCCGCACTTTGCCGGTCGGCTGGGGACCAGAGGGCCTGGCCACGGACCATACCGGCCGCTACCTCTATACTGCCAACACGCTGGGCAATGACATTTCGGTGGTCCAGTTAGCCACGGGGCGGGAAATCAGGCGCCTGTCGGCCGGGCATTTTCCAGCGTTCGCGGCACGGCTTCGCGGCGGATTGATTGCGGTCTCTGATTTGCTGGCGCAGCCGGGATCCCCCGAGCAGCCACCCGTGGACCAGCTATCGCTCGTGGATACGGCCACGCGGCAAGTGGCGCGGCGCATCCTGGTTCCGGGAGCGATTCAGATGCGCCAAATCGCGCAGGCTTCGACGCGGCACGGCGACTACCTGCTGATTCCCTTTCTGCAACCCCACAACCTGGTTCCCCTGATCGTGCTACGCCGGGATTGGTACGCGGCCAACGGATTGGCAATCGTCGAAATGCATGGGCATGCCCGTCCGCGCGTGCGCGAAGTATTGCTCGACGGCTTGAATCGTGCCTATGCCAACGGTTACGGGGCGGTGGTGGCGCCGCATACTCCATGGGCGCTGATCACCGCCTCGGGAGTGGATCGCGTCTCGATCCTTGACCTGAATCGGCTCCTGCGCCTGCTGCGATCGCCGGCCGCGGCGGACCTGTCACGGAATCTGGCCGATGCAGCCCGCTTCATCGTGCGGCGCCTGCCGACCGGACACGATCCCACCGCGGTTGTCGCCTCGGCCGACGGCCACTACGCCTATATCGCCAACCGCACGGACGACACCATCAGCGTGATCAACCTGCACGGTTTGCGCAGTGACGGGCTGATTCGCCTCGGCGGTAGGCACACGGTGACCGAGGTGCGGCGCGGCCAGCAGTTGTTTTTTGATGCGGATCATGCACATGAGCGGGAACTGGCCTGCGCGACCTGTCATCCGGATGAAGGCTTCGAAGATGGCCTGATGTGGAGTTTCGAGGTTCCGCATCTCGGCCAGGACATCGTGGTAAACAAAACCCTCCGGGCCATACGCGGCACGGGGCCGTTCAAATGGAACGGGTTGAATCCCAATCTCGCCACTCAGGACGGGCCGCGCACGGCGACGTACATTTTCCGTTCCCAGGGGTTCAGCCCGCGGCAGGTCAGGGACCTGGTCTCCTTTGTCAATTCCCTCCGCTTGCCGCCCAACCCCTATCGCGCTCCCGATGGGCGGCTGACGGCGGCGCAAGCGCGGGGCCGGGCAATCTTCTTTCGTTCCCACACCAATACCGGCGCAATCATCCCCGTGGATGACCGCTGCTATCGCTGTCATGCCCCGCTCACCCATTACACTTCGCGGGTGCTGATGAACGTCGGCACCGCTACTCGATTCGACAATACCAAGGCTTTCAAAGTCCCCTCGCTGGAAGGGATCTATATGCGGCCGCCCTATCTGCACAATGGCGAGGCGCAAAGTCTGGAAGAAATCTGGACCAAGTTCAACCCGCACAACCGTCATGGATTTACTTCGGATATGAACAAAGAACAGCTGAACGATCTGATCCAATTTTTAAAATCGCTATGAAACGCAAAACACGCTTCCGGCTCATAGGCGCTCTCGGCTGCTGGGGACTCGTCTCCAGCTTCGCGTGGGCTGCCCGCGCCGCATCGCCATTGCCGCCACTCTACACACACTGGATCAACTACACTCCCGCCAACGGCTTTCCCGCCGGCGAGGTGTACTGCGTCGCCATTGACGGGCAACGCATCTGGGCGGGCACCGAACATGGGCTGGTCTTGATCGAACAGGGACGAGTGAAAAAGGTCTTTACCCGCGCCGACGGCCTGGCCGGCTATGCGGTCATGTCGATCGCGGTCAATCGGCATACGGGCAGTGTCTGGGTGGCGTCGCTGGGCGGGTTAAGCCGCTACTCGGCCGGCAAATTTACGCGCTATACGGTATTGTCCAGCGGTTTGGCTAACGACCTGGTCTACAGCGTTGCGGTGCACGGCAAATACGTTTGGGCCGCGACCGCGGCTGGCGTCAGCCGGTTCAACACCTGGACGCACACCTGGCATATTTTCAGTGTGATGAGCCAGCCCAGCGCTCCCTTTAAGGAGCCGTGGGCCTATGCCTTGTCCATCGGTCCGCACAAGGTCTATATGGGGCTGTGGGGGGGCGGTGTGGTGGTTTATAACCCGCGCCGCCAGACCTGGCGCCCCTATCTCAACCCAGCCGGTTCCGCGGAAATCCTGCTTTACCGCAATCAGGGCTTGATCAGCAACATGGTCAGCAGCCTTGCCCACCGCCCGCAAAGCAACTCCTTTTGGGCGGGAACTTATTTTGGCCTGAGCGGCTATGATGGCCGCCGCTGGCATAACTATCTAAGGCAGGACAGCGGCTTGGCGTCCAATTTTGTCAACAGCGTTGCCCTTCAGGGCCGGCGGGTGTGGGCCGCGACCCAGCGCGGCCTCACGGAGTTTGATCCGGCCACCCATGTCTGGATCACCTACCGTCCGGCGAACTGGCGGGCCTTCGACACCGCAACGCCTCCTCCTCCGGGGCGAGGCGAAATTCTTATCACCGTTCCCCACCATCCACCGCGCCGCATCGAAACCGCAACTTCGTTGGCGCACAACTATGTTCTAGGCCTGGCCTTTCAGGGTCGGGATATCTGGGTGGCCACCGCCGACGGCTTAAGCCATGGCATCGCCAGCCCGACAGGAGACCGACATGCCCATCGATAACAAAATCGCTACTCTGTCCCATGTTCACACGCCCATTGCCAAACACGCCATGAGCGCTCCCGAGGTGTTGAATGAAGCCTACAGCTACGCGAAACCGTCATCGTTTTCCCGCGGGTTGCGGATCAATCTCAAGGGGACGGCGTTCCTGTTTATTTCCGGCACGGCCAGCATCGATGAATTCGGGCGCAGCGTGCACGAAGGCGATTTCCGCGCTCAAGCCTGGCGCACTTACCAGAATGTCACTGCGCTGCTCAAGGCTGAGGGGGCAGATTGGAAAGACGTTGTGCGCACCACCTGTTATTTACGCGATATCGAGCGCGATTACGCCGCTTTCAACGAAATCCGCTCGGAGTTTTTCCACCGCCAGGGGTTGGCTCCGCTCCCCGCCTCGACCGGCATTCAGGCCATTTTATGCCGCCCCGAGCTGTTAATCGAAATGGAAGCCATCGCGGTCTTCGAATCGGAAGGCGCATAAGGCATGAAGATAGCCGGCCAAATCGATATCGAGGACTTGCTCCGCGTCTGCCCTACGGTCAGCCGGGCCGCCAAC
>JAJZKJ010000280.1 GCA_021804195.1 Acidobacteriota bacterium | reverse complement strand
GGGGCAGCCGCCGACCCGTTACCGAGACGAATTGACGAACTTTCTCGGCGGCCTGGGTGTCGGGATCAGGATGAATGCGGCGCAAAACATTCAGTCCCTTGTGGGTCAGAACGCGGGCCACCGCTTCATTGGCCTCAACCATGAACATTTCAATAATCTTGTGCGTGTACGAATCGTCCTGACGGCGCGCGTCGATGACGTGCCCCAGCGGGTCCATGACCAACTCCACCTCCGGCAGGTCGAGCGAGATCATACCTTGCGCCCGCCGCCGCTGCTGGATGGCGCCGGCGAGGCGGTCCATGTTCACAAGCAATTCCCGGATTTCGGAAGATACCTCCGGAACGTTCGGATTGGGGGGAGAATCCAACAACCCTTTGCTGTAAGGGGCGCCTTGCCCTTTGGCGTCGTCGATAATGGCTTGGGCCTGGCGGTACGTAAGCCGGCGGTGGGAACAAATAATAGTGTTGGCCACCCGCGATGAAACCACGCGGCCATGGCGGTCGTAGCGAATGAACGCGCTCTTGGTCAGGCGGGGATGACCTTCCTGCAGTGAGCAGACGCCGTTGGAAAGGACCTCCGGCAGCATGGGAACGACATGGCGGGGAAAGTAAACACTATTGCCGCGCCGGCGGGCTTCCATGTCCATCGAAGTTTCCACCGGCACAAAACTCGCCACGTCCGCAATGTGCACGCCGAGTTCATACACGGCCGGCCCGGCGCCGTCGGTTGGAACGCTCAGCGGGGAACGATCCATGGCGGCGTCCGAATTTTCCGATTCTTTCAGAATACGCAGACTGATGGCGTCGTCGAAATCGCGGGCGTCGTCCGGATCAATGGTGATGGTAGGCGTGCCGCTCAAATCCTCGCGATTGCGGCACTCTTGCGGATGAAAATCAGCGGCCGCTCGACGGGCCTGTTCCAGAACCTCGTCGGGAAAGCGCCGGGGCAAATCAAACTGGCAAATAACCGACTCCAGTTCCACCTCCGGCTCGCCGCCGGGACCGAGTACTTCCGTGATGACTCCCTCGGCCGGTTGGCCCGCCCGTGGATATTGGATCAACTCCACGAGAACCTTATCACCGATAGCAGCGTTCTTGGCGGTGATGTCCTGGACCTGCACCGGCTGCTTGAACGTGGCGCCGTCGGGAACAACCACCCAATTTTTCAGTTGGCGCTGAACTGTTCCGACACAGCGGTTCACGCCGCGACGAAGAATGCGAATGATCCGGGCCGTCCGGCTGCGCCGTGCTGACTCGCGCCGACTCATCGCCGAGAGACGCGCCACCACCAGGTCGCCGGTCAGGGCGTCCATGGTGTCGGCGGCGGCGATGAACAGATCGCCCCGGGGGTCCTGTCGTAGAGGAACCACAAAACCGAAACCCCGGCCGGTTCCATGGAATATCCCCGTGCATAGATCGTCGGCCACTGGCAGCGACACACGGCGACCCTTGTTGGCGGATACAATATGCTCAATGGAAATAAGCCTTTCCAAGACCTGGCGGAAGTGTTCCATCTGATCCTGGACAATACCCAGAATACGGGCCACTTCCCGCACGGGCAGCGGGCCACCTTCAGCGCCAGCCAGAACATCCATTATTTGTGCAGGAAGATTTTCCGCCAAGGCAGGCTCCTTTGCTTCGCGTCGCCGTGTCGCGTGCGATTTTAACACGGCGTCCTAGCACAAAAAACCCTTTTCGCCCCCGGCGTAAACAATCCCAGGCCGATAGTCAAGAATGACGACGAAGGGATTGCAATCCCCATAGACATCGGGACCGCCCCACAACCGCAAATTCCCAACTCGCAGCCGAGAGTTGGAACCGCGGCTATTCGGGTGCGCGGGAAAAGTAAGGAAAAAGGCAAGATGACATCGGTTGGGCGAAACGTTCCGCCGGGCCATTTCCGGGGAATGGAAAAATCAGAGAATCCCATCGCGGCGAATGGTTTCCATGTAGGGCTGAAGATGCGCGCCGGGGCATAAAGTCGCCACCAGTTCCTGGTGAGTATAACAATGGTAGATGGGAATGCCGTAAAGCCGGCGCAAGAGCCGGCCGAACTTGACCACTTTCTGTTTCTGCTGCGGCGTGGGCTGCTGGATCATAAAGTTGCCCACCGAAACCACTCCGATATTGTGCGCATTCCAGACGTAGCGGCCATGAACCGGCTGCGTCGGACTGTTGGCCCGCTGTACATAGCGATCGAGCCAGCGCGGCGGCGCAAAACCGTCGCGTACGTGTTCGCCGCGGTATTGCAGGGGACGCAACTGCCATACCCGCCCCATGCGGTCTATCCCGAAGTGATAGGCAATGTCTTCAAACCCAACCCGGCGCTGATATTCACGGATCAGTTCCCAGTAGCGGGCCGTTCCCTCGTAACTGTCGTCATAAAACGGCTTGGGATCGCCGGTGTGGTGGAACGTGATCAGCTTGACACCATCCATAGGTTGAATGGTCTGCATATCCGGCCCGGCCAGCGCCCAGGCGGAACGGGGGATGATGCCCATGACCCCCTGGGGGGCGATAGGGTGCGGTGTCGGCGGGTGATAGGTGGGCACTTGAAAATTCGCCGGCGGTGCATAACCGGTATCCGGCGGACCACTGGCTAGATCCGTCCGCTCGGGTAGAAATCCGTTGGGCAGATGGGAGATGCTATCCGCCGCCTGTTGCTGATTCGCCGCGCATCCGGCAAGCCCCATAAGGGCGCCTCCCGCCACCACACCGAGAAAACCACGGCGGCTGACGGATGGCACAGCGCGGTGAGGTAAGGAATTTTTAGTTTCGTCCATGATGAGAACTCCTTACGTGTAATGAACGCCAACTCGGCCTGCTATTGGCCAAACTCCTCCCTGGCTGATCCAAACCATATTCCAAATACGTCTACGATAAGGAAACGGTTCTAAATTTTTTCGCCAACCATGGCGGGAACATTCGACGTTCACCGAACGGTAGACAAACCATACCCCTCCACTTCTCTCACTGGCCAACGACGCGGGGCGGGCGCCTGGATGTTGGCAATGGCCTGATTAACATGTTATCGGCACACCGGTTATGCGGCCTTAAGATAAACTTGAGGATGATATTTTTCTGGATAAGGCGCACGGCACACTGTTGAGTAAGAAAGGATTGCTCGTGCTTGTTCTCTTGTCCGGTCGGTGCGGAAGTCGTATCCTCAAAAGCGCCATTTGTGAAAGGATAGTCCTTTTGGACCGCAACCCGCCGCTTTTGCCGGTCAGACCCAGCGGAACCGTCGATTTAAGAAAACTCGACCCTGGTTCAAAATCCGGCCTGGCGGATGAAACCACGACACGGGACCTGATTGAGGAACACACCCAGGCTATCGGCAGGCTCCAGGACTTGCTTTACGCCGACGGCACACAGGCTCTGCTGGTGATACTCCAAGGTATGGATGCCTCCGGTAAGGATGGAACCGTCCGCAAGGTGTTCGATCATGTCAACCCGATGGGCGTACATGCCGTGGCGTTCAAAAGCCCCAGCGCGCTGGAACGGCAACACGATTTTCTCTGGCGGGTTCACAAGGCGGCGCCGCCGCTCGGCTCGATCGGGATTTTCAATCGTTCGCACTATGAAGAGGTGCTCGTGGTGCGGGTGCACGCCGCGAAGCTTCTGCCGCCGGATTGTCACGGACGCAAACATATCTGGAAGCTGCGCTACCGGCGAATTAACGAATGGGAAAGTCTGCTTAGTCAGACCGGAACGCGAATTCTAAAATTTTTTCTGCATATTTCCAAAGATGAACAGAAAAAGCGTTTTCAGGAACGGCAAAAGGATCCGCAAAAGCATTGGAAGCTGGCCGCGTCGGATTTCGCCGAGCGTCCCTTCTGGGATCATTATCAGGACGCTTATGAACAAATGCTGCGGCGCACTTCGACGGACCGGGCGCCGTGGTACGTGGTTCCCGCCGATCACAAGTGGGTCCGCGATTATCATGTCGCCCGGGTCGTGCATGAGACTCTGCTGGCTATGCGGCTGCGACCGCGCGGGGCGGCCCAGCGGCGGTTGCTCCACATGACATTCAAATAAATATATTTTTCGGCTGGGCCTGACTCTCGATGTTTCCACCCGCCTACCGGCAGGCGGAGAATTGGTTTTTACGCCTGGAAGAGCGCGCCCAGCGACGGTCGGAGGATGCCCGCCATGTACGGCAACGCCGGTGCTCAGCCGCCCGCCCCATCCACCGACGGAAAATAACGATATGCGAGTAGATCTACACCCAATGAAAATAGAGCACAGCCAGCAGCGTCTCATGCACGACCCGGGCG
>JAJZKJ010000279.1 GCA_021804195.1 Acidobacteriota bacterium | reverse complement strand
CGATCTGCAAAACATGCGCCCGGGAGAGAAAGTGGGCATCCATGTGGATGCCTTCAGTCAGGATTTCCGCGGTTATGTGCAGTCCATCGGCTCGGCCACCGGTGAAAAATTCAGCCTCATGCCGCCCGAGAACGCCACCGGCAACTATGTCAAGGTGGTGCAGCGCGTGCCGGTAAAAATCCTCTTCGATCCCGGCCAGCATATCCATCGCCTGCGTCCCGGCTTGTCGGTTGAGACCACGGTGTACACCAACCGCATGGATCCCCGCGTCAAAATTACGGCCCAGACCGGCGCTCTGGCGCCTGGAGCTTCGCTGCCTTAAGCCGGCGCTGTTTTCATTGCCGCGCGGCCACGGGCTTTTTTTCACTCATTCGCTGTCATGCCGGATTTGCCCTCATCAGCTCCGCTCTCTCCGCACGGCCATCCGCGGGTCAATCCCTGGATCGTGGCCACCGCGGTCATGCTCAGCACCTTTCTCGAGGTGCTCGACACTTCCGTGGTCAATGTCAGCCTGCCCCATATCGCGGGCTCGCTTTCGGCCACCGTGGATGAAGCCACCTGGGTGCTGACCTCCTACCTGGTGGCCAACGCCATCGTGCTGCCCATCACCGGCTGGCTGGCCAATCAGTTCGGCCGCAAGCGCCTGCTGATGATAGCGGTCTCGCTCTTCACCTTGGCCAGCTTTTTATGCGGCATCGCTCCCACCCTCCCGCTGCTGATCACGTTCCGGATAATTCAGGGCGCCAGCGGCGGCTGTTTGCAGCCGATTTCGCAGGCGGTGCTGCTGGAGACATTTCCTCCCGATCAGCGCGGCAAGGCCATGGCGTTCTGGGGCATGGGCATTGTGGTGGCGCCGATCCTGGGTCCCACGCTCGGCGGCTGGCTGACCTATGCCTATTCCTGGCGCTGGGTGTTCTATATCAACCTGCCCATCGGCATTGCCAGCCTGATCATGACCCAGCTCTATCTGTTCGATCCTTCGTATATCAAGCCGGGCAAGGGCAAGGTGGACTTCTGGGGTTTGGGTCTGCTGGCCGTCGGCATTTCCGCGATGCAGATCATGCTGGATAGGGGCCAGGAGGATGACTGGTTTGGCTCGCATTTCATTATCCTGCTGGCCATCGTCGCGGTGGGAGGGCTGGTGGCGTTTGTCATCCGGGAATTGTGGGCGCGTGATCCCATCGTCCATCTGCGCGTCTTCAAAAACCGCACCTATGCCACCGGCGTCCTGCTGATGACCCTGCTGGGTTTTATCCTTTATGGCAGTCTGGTCATCCTGCCGCTGTTTTTACAGACGCTGCTCAACTACACCTCGCTGGCGGCCGGCATCTGGACCAGTCCCCGCGGTTTGGGCTCGCTCATCTTCATGCCCATTACCGGCATTCTGCTCAGCCGCCGCTGGGATGCGCGCCGGCTGTTGGCGGTGGGCTTCATCACCGCCGGCGGCGCGCTCTATGCCTTTTCGCTTTTTAACCTGAATTCCGGAACCTGGAACATCTTCTGGCCCCAGCTCATACAGGGCGCGGGCATGGCGTTTGTCTTCGTGCCGCTGACCACGGTGACCATGGACCCGGTTCCCAATCATGAAATGGGCAATGCCACCAGCCTGTTCAATCTCATGCGCAATCTGGGCGGCAGCATGGGCATTTCGTTTGCCACCACGCTGGTGGCGCGGCGGGCTCAATTTCATCAGCAGCGCCTGGACGCCAGCCTGAATGTTTACAGCCCGCGCGTGCGCCAGGCTCTCCGGCGGACGCAATTGCTGGTCCAGCACGCCGGCGCCAGCCCCAGCGTGGCTCACGGGCAAGCTCTCGCCATGCTTTACGGCGGGTTGCGCCAGCAGGCTTCGCTGTTGAGCTATCTGGATGGTTTTTACCTGTTTGCCATCATCTTTTTCTGCATGGTGCCGCTGATCTGGCTGATGCGCCGGCCGAAAGCCGGCCGCGCCGTCTCCGCCCATTAAGTAAAGCCGCGGGACAAACTTCGCATCGCTGCGTTGATGCCGTTTTGCTTTCACGCATGACCGGGAATCCACAGCTACTTTCGCCGGACGCTGCCGTTTCGTATCGGCTGTCGAGACAGCGCTGGATCATCGCCCTGGCGGTGATGTCGGCGGCCATTATGGAGCTGCTTGATACCTCGGTGGTCAACGTCAGCCTGCCCTATATCGCCGGCAATCTTTCCGCCCCGGTCGAGCAGGCAACCTGGGTATTGACCTCCTATCTGGTGGCCAACGCCATCGTGCTGCCCATGTCGGGCTGGCTGGCCAGCCGCATTGGCCGGCGGCATTTGCTGATGTTCTCCATCGGTGGCTTTACCGCCGCCAGCCTGTTATGCGGCCTGGCGCCAACCCTGCCCTGGCTGGTTGCTTTCCGCGTGGCGCAGGGCGCCTGCGGCGGTTTTCTGCAGCCGCTCAGCCGCGCCATTCTGCTCGAAACCTTTCCCCGCGAAGAGCGCGGCAAAGCCATGGCGCTGTGGGGCGCCGGCATCGTGGCGGCGCCAATTCTGGCGCCCGCCCTGGGCGGCTGGCTGACGGCCGATTTTAACTGGCGTTGGGTGTTTTTTATCAACCTGCCCGTCGGCATTTATAGCTGGTCCATGGTCTATGCCTATATTCACGACCCGCATTACCTGCGCCGGCAGGGCAAAATTGACGGCTGGGGCCTGGGCTTGCTGGCCGTGGGCATCGCCGCGCTGCAGATCATGCTCGACAAGGGCCAGGAAGATGATTGGTTCGGTTCGCGTTTCATTGTCACGCTTTGCGTCATTGCCGTGGTGATGTTGCTGCTGTTTGTCTGGCGTCAGCTCACCACCCGCCATCCCATTGTTCATTTGCATCTGCTGCGCTACCGCAGCTTCGCGGTGGGCGCCGGGCTGGGCGCGGTGCTGGGTTTTGTGCTGTTCGGCAGCCTGGTGCTGCTGCCGCTCTTCATGCAGAGATTGCTGAACTTCAGCCCCCTCCAGGCCGGCATCTGGACCAGCCCGCGCGGCTTGGGCTCAATGCTGCTTATGCCGGTGGCGGGCTATCTGTTGGGCCGCGCCTGGGATTCGCGCTGGCTGCTCTTCGCCGGTTTCACCGGCGCGGGCGCGGGCTTGCTCATGTTTTCCCATATGAATCTCAACACCGGCTATATGAATTTGCTCTGGCCGCAGTTAGTCATGGGCGCCGCGCTGGCCTTTACTTTTGTCCCGATGAGCACGCTCACCGTGGATCCCATTCCCAACGAAGAAATGGGCTTTGCCGTGAGTATTACCGCGCTGTTGCGCAATCTTGGCGCCAGCGTGGGCATCTCGGTCGCGGCTACGCTGCTGGCCCGCCGCGCGCAGTTTCACCAGGCGCGCCTGACGCCGGCTTTCAATCCTTATAATCCGGTTTTCCGCCAGCAGCGGGCGGCGCTGGCGGCGCGCCTGCAATCTTCCGGCTTTTCGCCCTTCAGCGCCGGCCGCCATGCCCTGGCGTTGCTCTATGCCCAAATCCAGCAGCAAGCCTCGGTGATGAGCTATCTCGATGCCTTTCATCTCATGGCCTGGTGTTTTTTCCTGGCTGCGCCGCTGGTTTTTCTCATGCATCGCGCGCGGCATCAGCAGCGTCAAAGCTAACCCGCCGCATGGTTTCTCGGAGCGCGGGGCTGAGGCATCCTTTGCCAACCCGCCGGCTGTCCATTGAAAGGGCGGAGGCTGAATCTATGGCCATACCCTTATCTTCCACGCCGGTGAATGATCCTGCCCAAAACCCGGCTCCCCGGCTCGATGCGCCTGCCTTATTGCGCCAGCTCTGGGCTGAAATTGAAGATTATGTCAGGGACTACGGCCGGTTGGCGCTGGCCGAGGCCGGCGAAAAAGCGAATCAGGCGCGTCAGATCGCCATGAAACTCGGCCTGGCCCTGCTGCTGGGCCTGTTCGGTTTCTTTTTTCTCACCGTGGCGCTGGTGGCGCTGATCAATGCCGGCATTCACAGTTGGGGCTGGTCTTCATTGATCGTGGGCGTCATCTACGGCATCATCGCCATGGGACTGCTGTTTTCCGCCCTGCGTGGCCTGCGCGCGGGTTTGTTGAGTTTTCCCCGGCTGCGCCAGCGTTTCCAGCAGGATAAAGCCTGGGTAAAAGATTCCCTGGCGGCTTGATTCAGTGGCCGAATACTGGAACGGCGTAGTAAAAAAGTGGCCCCGCCACTCGCCTCGGCAAATCGGCTGTGCCGCGTTATTCTGGAAGCATGCCGACTCTGACCAGGCTTGCTCCGCCCGCGGTTCGTCCTCAAAACCCGTGTTTTTCCTCCGGCC
>JAJZKJ010000278.1 GCA_021804195.1 Acidobacteriota bacterium | reverse complement strand
TCTTGGTTATACGCGGGGCAAGACACGGGATGATTATCTTGCCGACAACAAACTTCGTGACGCAGCGCAATGGAATTTCATGGTTATATGGGTATTGATAAATCCGTAGACCTCACTGTCGCGAAATTTTCTGGAACAACTGCTCGCCGAGTGGTGCGAATTTCAAGGGTATTTTTGCCAAGGTTACAGATGCACAAGGAATTACGCCATGCCCCTTACCGTTCACCTGATTTTCAATTCCCACATAGACCCCGTATGGCTCTGGCCCTGGACGGCCGGCGTGGATGAAATATTGGCCACGTGCCGCAGCGCCTGCAACCGGCTCGACGCCCATCCCGATCTGATCTTCAGTCGCGGAGAAGCGTGGGCTTATCGCATGGTGGAGCGGTTGGATCCGGCGCTGTTCGCACGGATTCGCCGGCATGTGGAGGCCGGACGATGGGAAATCGTCGGGGGCTGGTGGATTCAGCCCGACTGCAACCAGCCCAGCGGCTGGGCGATGAAAAAACAGATCGAACTGGGCCGCAACTATTTCCAGCAAACCTACGGCTTGTGCCCGCGGGTGGCGTATAACGTGGACAGCTTCGGCCATGCCGCCACCCTGCCCGGTTACATCCATGAGGCCGGCCAGCGGTATTACGTCATGATGCGCCCGCAGGAACATGAAATGCCATTGCCGGCCCGATTGTTCCGCTGGCGGGGTTACGAAGGTTCGCCGGAAATTGTGACTTTTCGGATCGCACGGTCTTATGGCAGCCCGGGTGCGGTTTCCAGGGAGGGTTTCATCGGGCACGTGCGCGCCGCCACCACGGAGTTGCCGGCGGGAATTGAACATACGATGTGTTTTTTGGGCGTCGGCGATCACGGCGGCGGCCCAACGGAGCATCTGATCGATATTTGCCGCCGGCATGAGTCAGCCCTAGACGGCCTGCGGCTGGTATTCTCCAGCCCGCGGCGATTTTTCGAGGCGGTGCAGCCGCAGGTGGCGCGGTTACCGTTGGTGACCGGGGAACTGCAGATGCACGCGATCGGCTGTTACAGTGTGCATCGCGGCATCAAGACGGCGCTGCGGCGGGCCGAGCACGGTCTGGCGCAGGCCCAGATAGCGCAGCGGATCGCGCCCGCGCCGCCGGAGGATCTTGCCTCCCTGGAAGCGGCGTGGGAGCGTGTGGCGTTCAACCATTTTCACGACACGCTCGGTGGAACCTGCATTCCCTCCGCCTATCCCCAGATGGAAGCGCAGCTTGGTCAGGCGCTGGCCATTGCCGACGATACGATCCATCTGACGCTGCGGAAAAAAATACAAACGCTGCCCGATGATCTCCAACAGCGCGTGGTATTGTTCAACGCGTCCGATGAACCGTATGAGGGCTATACCGAATTCGACCCCTGGCTCAAGCCGTGGACCAAAGAACACCAGTTGATCGATGAAACAAATCAGGCGATTGCGTGCCAGGCGGTGGAAGGGGAAGCGATTGCGTATGGAGTTTCGCCGCATTTGATCTGCCGCATCGTGGCGGCGCCGGGCCAAATCCGGGTGTTGCGCATCGGCAAGCAACCGGGCGAAGAATCGGCGCGTGGCGACCGGGTGGTCGCGGGGGAAGGGGTGATGCGCAATGAAGCCAACGCGGCTGTGGATATCGTCAATCGGCGGTTATCCCTGGGAGAACTTCAATTGCCATTGCCGCGCCTGGCGCTGCTTTCCGATCCGACCGACACCTGGTCGCACGGGGTGGATCGTTACACCGAAGGACCGGCTGTTTCCGCATGTTGGAACTATCCGGCCACCATTGAAGCCGGCCCGCTGCGCGCGGCCATGATTCAAACCGGCCGGATCGGTTCCTCGCCGGTAAGCTGGGAGTGGCGCCTCTACGCCGGCGAACCTTATGTGGAATTGATCATGCGGGTGGAATGGCGGGAAGAACAGAAAATGCTCAAACTGATCGTGGTTGCGACCGGCGATTTGGAGGGGCGGATCGACGGTATTCCCGGCGGGCAGTTGGATCGCCCGAATAACGGCAAAGAAGCGCCGTGTCGCGATTTTACCCTGCTGCGCGTCCGGGACGGGAACCATATCGGAATTGTCAGCCCGGACACCTATGCCCTGGACTCCACCGCGTCGCGGGCGCGGCTGACGCTGTTGCGCAGTCCGATCATGGCGCACCACGTTCCCCACGCGGGCGCGGCGCCGCGCCGGCAGTATGCGGATCGCGGCGAGCATACTTTCCGATTCCGTTTTCTGGCGGGGCGGAACCTCACGCCGCAGGTTCTCAATCGCCAGGCGATGATGCTGCAGCGCCCCTTGGTTTACGCATCCCTTACCAAGGGAATGCCCAGTCATTTCATCGCGGAGCATTGAAAACTAAGGAACATATTTCATATTTGCCGGCGAAATGGACGCCGCCGGGGAGGTAAATTATTTTTTCGTCCCCTCCCATCGCCCCCCCGACTTACAACCGTATTCTGCTGCTCGTGGCCGGCCTCGGCGGTCTGCTCTACGGGGTGGATGTCGGCATCATTTCCGGGGCGCTGCCGTACCTGGAGGCGACTTGCGGTCTCAACGCCGGCCAACTTTCCATGATCGTTGCCGCCGTTCTGCTCGGCAGCGTGTTCTCCACACTTTTTGCAGGCGTGCTCGCCGATTGGATGGGCCGCAAAAAATTGATGACGCTCAGCGGGACGCTGTTTGTTCTGAGCATTCCTCTGATTGCCATGTCGCATGGTTACGGCCCGTTGCTGCTGGGGCGGCTCTTACAGGGGGTTAGTGCGGGATTGATCGGCGTGGTGGTTCCGCTCTACCTTGCCGAGTGCCTGACCCCCGCCGGCCGGGGGCGGGGAACCGCCGTCTTTCAATGGCTGCTGACGCTGGGCATTGTGGCCGCGGCGGTCATTGCCATGTACTTTAGCATACGCGTGCAAGCGGTCGCCCGGCTGAACAATGCCGCCAAACTTTTCGCCTTTAAGGATGCGGCGTGGCGCGGCATTTTCTGGTCCACGCTGCCGCCGGGTATTCTCTTCGTCTGTGGCAGCTTGTACGTGGCCGAGTCGCCGCGCTGGCTTTTTAAACGAGGCGATAAGCCGGCGGCTCGCGCCGCGCTGCGGCGATCGCGCACCCCTCCGCAGGCGGCCCGCGAGATGGAGGAGATGGAAAAGCTCGCTGCGCCCGAGCCGCCGTCCGCCGACAATACCCCACCCGCGTCAAGGGAATCGCTCTGGCAACGCCGCTATGTAATACCGTTTCTTCTGGCGTGCGTGATTCTCGCTTGCAATCAGGCCACCGGCATCAATTCCATCATTGGCTACAACGCGACGATTCTCATCCAGGCCGGCCTGAGCGACGTGCAGGCCCACTGGGGTTACCTCCTGTTTACCACGGTGAATTTCCTGATGACCATCGTGGGTGTTGTACTGGTGGATCGTGTCGGGCGAAAGGCTCTCTTATCCGCCGGCAGCGCGGGCATCATTGTCTCGCTGGTCTGCACGGGACTTCTGTTTCACCATGCGCAGGAGGGGCGCATCGACTGCGCCAAGTCTCTGCAGGCCCTGGTCCGGCCGAATCAGACTCTTTCCATACCTTTCAATCAAACCATGGCCGCAAGGCTTCTCTCGCCCGGAAAAATGAACCCCAACGCCATGAGCCGGCATCCGGTAACCTTGACGGTCATTTATTCCTACGGGGGTTTCCACGGGATGACCAACACCGTGCGTTCCGCGAGCCGGACCGCCGAACCGGTGGTCATTACGCGCGCCGAGTGCGTACCGGCCAATGCGGTGATTGCTTTTTTCTCCAATCCACTGGCCAATCTGGCGGTGGCGCGCCACGCGCCGCTGAAAATAGAACACGCCTGGATTACTCCGGCGCCCACCAGGCGAAACGGAATACTCACGGCCATGAGCCTGTTTGCTTTTGTCGCTTTTTTCGCCGCCGGCCCCGGAGTATGCGTGTGGCTGGCGCTCTCCGAGCTGATGCCCACCCGCATTCGTTCCACGGGTATGAGCATTGCGCTGTTGATCAACCAGGCGGTCTCCACCATGATTGCGGCGGTGTTTCTGCCGGTGGTCGGAAAATACGGATACGCCACAATATTCTTTACCTTCGCCGGATTTACAGTAATCTATTTCCTAACCGCCACGCTGTGGTTGCCGGAAACCAGAAATAAAACACTCGAAGAGATTGAAGCGGGCTTTCGGGGTATAAAAGCGGACCGGTAACGGTGCATCGCTTTTTTTTATAAGGTGCTCCTATGCGTCCATCACATGGCATAATCGCGTGCTTATGGCTCGCCGCG
>JAJZKJ010000277.1 GCA_021804195.1 Acidobacteriota bacterium | reverse complement strand
TTTCCGATTCAGTTTGTCTGCGGAAAAAGTGGAATATCGCGTCCAGCAGGTGCACCAGGCCATGGTCGGGCGTTTTACGCAAGATCTTGCTGCCCATCATGGGCGAAAGAGTAAGGGCGACGACCATTGAAATGAGCACCGCAAAAACCAGCGTAAAGGCAAATTCGGTAAACAAGCTGCCGGTAAGACCGCCCATGAAGCCGATGGGGGCAAACACCGCTATTAATGTGGTGGACATGACGATGATCGGCCCGGCAAGTTCCCGTGCACCCAAAATCGCCGCCTGTTGCCGCGAGTGCCCTTCATCAAGATGCCGCTGAATATTTTCGAGCATGATGATGGCGTCATCCACCACCAGGCCGATGGCCAGTATCACCGCCAGCAGCGTGACGACATTGATGGAAAACCCAAATGCCAGCATAAAAATCCCGGCGCCTACAATTGACAGCGGAATGGCCACCAACGGAATCAGCAGCGAGCGAATGGCTCCCAAAAATAAAAACACCACCACCACAACGATGCCCAGCGTGATGATGAGCGTATGAATCACCTCGTTGATGCTGGCCTTGATGTACACGCTCGAATCGTACGCGGGGATGGCGTGAAGCCCGGGCGGCATGGCCTGCTTGATCTCACGGAAGGCCACATGAGCCTCGTGCGCTACGGTAAGCGCATTGGCGTTGGGCGTAATGTTGATGCCTATAAACGTTGCCGGGCTGCCATTGCTGTAGACCGAGGCGTTGTAATTTTGAGCGCCCATCTCCACGTCGGCGACATCATCAAGCCGCACGGGCACTCCACCGACATTCTTCACGATCAGCTGCTTGAATTCGTTGATGTTGCTCAGCGATGTCGTGGCGGTAATCACCGTGGCAATGTTGCGCCCCTTGGTGCGGCCAATGGCGGAAATGTAATTGTCGTTGGCCAGCGCCGCGGCCACATCCGCCGGCGTCAGGCCGAACGCGGCCAGCCGGTTGGGCTTGAGCCACGCGCGCAGCGCAAAGCTGTTGCCGCTGGAGCCTGTACCCGGCGGCAGAATCTGGGCCTGGCTCACACCCGGCAGCGATTGGAGCTTGGGCTGTACCACGCGAAGCAGGTAATCGTTGATCTGCTGCTGACTCAAAGTGTCGCTCGAAAACGCCAGGTACATAAGCGCCAGCGTATCTCCTACGGTTTCGGTAATGACCGGAGCCTGCGCGGCGGGCGGCAGTTGATTGCGGACCTGATCCACCTTGGCCATTATTTGTGCGATGGCGGCGTTGGGGTCCTCGTTGAGTTTCATGTAGACCGTAATCGCCGAAGTGCTTTCCGAACTGGTGGCAGTCATGTAGTCTATGCCGGGAGCCTGGGCAACCGCCTGCTCAAGCCGCGAGGTTATAAAGCCCTGCACCAGGCGAGGCGAAGCGCCCGGGTAAGCGGTGGACACCGTCACAACTGTATTGGTCATGTTCGGAAATTCGCGCACCGTCATGCTCATCCACGCGCGCACGCCCAATATCAATATCACCAGGTTAACCGAGGTGGCCAAAACCCAGCGGCGGATAAATATGTCTGTAAACTTCATGGGCACTCTTTTAGCTGCTGCCATCGGCACGTTTGCCGCGGGCATGGTTCTTTAACGGCCGACTTTCAAGGCTGTATTTTGTTGTTGACCACAAGGCCCGCGCCGGGATACAGCTTAAGCTGACCCGCCGTGATGACTTCTTCACCAAGCTTCAGCCCCGCCGGAACACTGGTAACGCCGTCGCGCTGATCCCCCGGCGTTACCGCAACCTGCTTAAAGCCCAGCACTTGCTTTCCGTTGACTTCGGCGCGGGTTAAGACCGCCACATAATCGCCATAGGTGTTGTACGCAATGGCGGTGGAAGGCACCACCAACACGGCATGCTTCTTTCCCGTTAACAGTATGACATGGGCAAACATGCCCGGCCTCAGGAGGCCGCTTTTATTGGCCAGCTCAGCCCGTAGTTCAACATTCCGCGAAGCCACATCCACCGCGGAGGCCTCGGAGACAAGTTTGCCGGCAAATAAACGCCCGGGATAGGCATCTACCGAGGCGTGCACCACCTGGCCCATGACCACACGGCCCAGCTCGCGCTGCGGCACATAAAAATCAAGGTAAATCGGCTGCCATGCATTCAAACTTACAATGGGCGTACCGGTGGAAAGGTACTGCCCCAGACTCACCTGCCTCAGGCCCAGTTCGCCGCTGAACGGAGCGGAAATATCCAACTTTTTAAGATCAGCCTGATCTTTGCCGACTTGAGCCTCGGCGCTCTGCACGGCGGCTTTGTCCGTATCGAGTTGAGCCTGGCTGGTGGCATGGTGCTGAATCAGGTTTTGCGTACGCCGCAGGTTGGTGTTAGCCAGTGCAAGCGCAGCGAGGTCGAGTTGAAGCTGTGCACGCTGCGTGGTGTCGTCTACGGTTACCAGCGGCTGACCTTTTTTAACGCTGGCGCCCGACTTAAAAAATATGCCTGTTACATTGCCCGCAATTTGCGCCGTTACATTCACGCCCTGCACCGCCGTGAAGGTGCCGACCGATTCAATCTCATCAGCCCATAAGGCGGAGGTTACCCTGCTGGTAGACACCGTAACCGGCGGCGCAGGCCTGTGAGAGAGCGCGTAGGACATTTTCTTATTGATGAAGGCCTTAAAGCCGAAAATGGCCACGAGCAGGCCGCCCACAATAAGCAGCACGAGAATGCTTGCTACAATTCGCTTTATCATGGTGATTGCTTCCTTTTGTGGCTTGCCTGCCCGGCCAGGCCCGCGGACTTGCGTGGGCTGGCGACTGCATCTTTATAATGTTTGGGCCACCAGCCGCCGCCCATGGCAACGAAGAGCGCGGCGGTATCTTGATAGCGCTGGGCCTGGGCAGTGACAACATTAAGCCGCGCACTCTGGAATTGCGTCTGGCTGGTTAAAAGCGTGAGATAGTCTATAGCGCCTGCCTTATACTGCCATTGAGCGAGCTTAAAGGCTTGCCTCGCCGCCACATAAGAAGCCTGACTGTATTGAAGAGCCTCGGCATCGTTCTGCAGCGCCCGCAGGGCGTCGGCGACCTGGCCAAAGGCCTGCAGCACTACCACGCGGTATTGGGCTATCTGCGCCCGCAAGGCCGCCTCCTGCGCGCGCTTTTCCGCCCGGAGTATGCCGCCGTCGAAGAGCGTTACCGAGGCGTTTGCCGCCACATCCCATATAAAACTTGAGGCATTAAAAAAATCCGCCGGCTTGTCATTTTCCAACCCCATGTTGCCGGTGAGTTGCACCAGTGGATACATCCGGGCAACCGCTTCGCCAACCTGAGCGTTTTGAGCCCGCAGCAGTGCTTCGGCTGAGAGAATGTCGGGCCGCTGCCGCACCAGTTGCGACGGTAAGCTCACCGGAATACGGGTCGGCAGATCAAGCTGCGCCAGGTTTATGGCCGGTAGACGCGCCTGCGAGGGTATCTCGCCGAGAAGCGTAGCCAACGCATGCCGCGCTACCGCAAGCCTTTGCTGCAACGGCGGCAATGTGGCCTCGGTTGCCGCCACCGTGCTGCGCTGATTGATAACGGACAGTTCGTTGATAGCGCCAAGTTTATACTGATTCTGCAAAACCTTAAGTATGCGCCTCTGCGCCGCCACGAGGCGGTGCGTGACGATAATTTGCCGACGCAGAGCCGCCGCCTGCAATGCGGTTATCACCGTGTTGCCTTCCAGCGTCAGATAGGCTTCCTGCAAATTGTGCAGGCTCACGTCCTGCGACGCCTTGCCGGCGCGGTACACCAGTCGGTTAAGGCCGAAAATATCGGGCGTATAACTTACCGTTACCTCACCGGTATAAAGCGAAAACTCCCGCGTGGCCCCGCCAAACTGCACGCCGCTGAACCGCTGCCGCTGCGCGCCGCCGGTCAGCCCCAACTGCGGAAAAAAGTTTCCCTCCACCGCTTTGAGGTTTTCATTCGATTCCTGCAGCGCCGCGATCGCGGCATCGAGCGTAGGACTGTGCGATACCGCCGTGGTCACCAACTGATTAATGCGACGCGAATGAAATAATTTCCACCAGCGACGCTCAATGGGTTTGCCCACGGCAAATTGCTGCGGCGCCCCCGCTTTACCTACCCCCTTGATAGCCGCAATCTTTTGCGGCTGTTTGCCGGCCGTGTACGTTTTAACCGCCGGCGCTTTGGGCACCGCGAGTTTTGGCTCAAACGAGCAGCCGGCCAGCAGGCCCAGCAAAGCCGCCAGCCACAGCGAGCCAAAGAATGACATATTGATACGGCGGCTAATCATTTGAATTGAGAATGCTCCT